>NZ_JBWKYN010000222.1:0-8563 GCF_059423785.1 Arcicella sp. GW458-12-2-14-TSB2
GACTTAAGTCGCACCCTAATAGAAAGATTTTAATATGTACAAGTAGCAAAAAACACTTATTTGTCTTTCCCTAAAGCAATTTTAATATGTGCTAAATGGTGTTTACTATGCCAAACGCCTACATCCACGGCATCCATCAATGTTAAATACATTTTGCGGGTAGGATGATAATAACCTTTCTGAAAATCCTCTTCTGTCATTTGTTCTAAAAGGTATGTCCAACGCAAATGGATACCTTCTAATAGCGTCAAAGAATAGTCGATAGGAGCATTTTTAGCTTCTTCTAAATTAGCCCAAGCATCTATTTTACTTACCACTCCTTCAGAATTTATTTCAGTAAGCGCATGTTTAAAACGCACAAAATACAGCACATGAATATCTGCGACATGGTGTATCACTTGTCTGACAGTCCAACTTCCTTCGCGATATTGTTTTAGTAAATCCTCTTCGCTCAAACCTGCGGTAAGTTCTTTATATAGTGCTGGAATTGTCTTTAATTGGGCAATACTTTCTTGAATCTCTTCCCAAGTATGTTGTTCCTTCGGAGTCCATTTTCCAATTGGATATTGTAAAGCTTGTAAATCCATAAATATGTGTTTAGATAATGTTTGTAATTTATTAACAATAAAAAACAAAAAAGCTCTCCAAAGATAAAAAAATCATTAATCTTTGGAGAGCTGATAATAGTAATGCAATCGTGCAGTCGCTCGCTTCAAGCGAGTGATTACTATTATATGGCATCATGCCATACATATTTTTTTTTAGGCTTGAAGCCTTGTAATAGTCGTCACTCGCTTGAAGCGAGCGACTGCTATTAATTTTGTCTTTATTATAATACTACATTCACAATTCTTTTCGGTACTACGATTACTTTTTTAGGAGCTTTTCCATCTAACCATTTTTGAACTACTTCGTGTGCCAAAACTCCTGCTTCAATATCTGCTGGAATCGCATCAGTTGGGAAAGAGATGTTAGCCCTTACTTTTCCATTGATAGAAATCGGATAGTCGAAATTAGCTTCTACTAACAATGACGCATTGAATTTAGGGAAAGTAGCGTAAGAAATCGTTCCTGCTTCGTTACCCAACAATACCCAAAGCTCTTCGACAATATGTGGTGTGTATGGCGACATTAAAATGACTAATTCTTGCAAGATAGCTTTACTTGTACATTTCAATGACCCTAAATCATTCACACAAATCATCAACGTAGAAACCACGGTATTGAATGAATAGCGCTCTAAATCTTCTTCCACCTTCTTGATGCAAGTATGCAATACTTTCAATTCCGCAGGTGTTGGTGCTTCGTCTTTTACTTTATAGTTGCCTAAATCGTCATAGAACAAACGCCATACTTTTTTGATAAAACGGAATGAACCATCGATACCATTCGTATTCCATGGTTTAGCTTGTTCTAATGGCCCTAAGAACATTTCGTACAAACGTAAAGTGTCTGCCCCAACTTTGTCAACCAATACATCTGGGTTTACTACGTTGTATTTAGATTTCGACATTTTCTCCACTTCCACACCGCAGATATATTTGCCATCTTCCAAGATAAACTCCGCATTTTCAAAGTCAGCGCGCCATTTTTTGAAAGCTTGTATATCTAGCACCTCATTCGATACAATGTTTACATCTGTATGAATTGGCGTAGTTTCGTATTGGTCTTTCAACCCATAAGAAACAAAAACTGGGTTTTTGCCTTCTCCAACGGATGATTTTACACGATACACAAAATTAGAACGCCCCTGAATCATGCCTTGGTTAATCAATTTTTTGGCAAATTCTTCTTCGGGTACTAAACCTAAATCTTTCAAGAATTTATTCCAGAAACGACTATATAACAAGTGTCCAGTAGCGTGTTCAGAGCCACCCAAGTATAAATCTACTGCCTTCCAATAATTAATAGCTTCTTGTGAAGCAAATTCTTGGTCATTCTGAGCATCCATATAACGGTACCAATACCATGATGAACCCGCCCATCCTGGCATCGTTGATAATTCATATTCGTACTCGCCTTTATATTTCCAACCTTCGGCACGGCCTAGTGGAGGTTCGCCCGTTTCTGTTGGCAAGTATTTATCAATCACTGGCAATTCTAAAGGCAATTCGCTTTCTTCAATCAAATATGGCAAACCGTCTTTGAAGTAGGCAGGCACTGGCTCTCCCCAATATCTTTGGCGACTGAATACTGCATTACGTAAACGGTATTGAATTTTACCTTTTCCGATGCCTCTTTCTTCCAACCATTTTGTTAGAGTAGCCGTAGCTTCTTTATAGCCCATTCCGTTGATAATACCCGAATTGATATATTTACCTTCTTTGGTATTATCCGCTTGTTCTTCAATATTTTTCTGAGCATCCAAGATTGGTATAATTGGTAACTCGAAATGTGTAGCAAAGTTCCAGTCACGTTGGTCGCCCGAAGGTACGCCCATTACTGCCCCTGTTCCGTAGCCAGCCAACACATAGTCTGCTAAGAAAATAGGTACTCTTTCTTCCGTAAATGGATTGATTACATAACTTCCTGTAAAAGCTCCTGTAACTTTTTTCACTTCCGACATACGGTCTAACTCCGTTCTTGAAGCTACCCATTTTACATACTCATCAACAGTTTCTTTTTGTGCTGGAGTTGTCAAGAATGGAACGTACTCATGTTCTGGAGCAATTACCATAAACGATACGCCATAAATAGTATCAACGCGTGTAGTGAATACTTCAATAAATTCTGGAGCATTCTCTTGAACAGTCGAAGCATCAACTTTAAACTTTACACTTGCTCCTGTACTTCTACCAATCCAATTACGTTGTTGTTCTTTCAAAGCATCCGACCAATCTACTTCATTCAAGCCGTCGATTAATCTATCGGCATACGCAGTGATACGCATTGCCCATTGCTTCATTTTTTTCTGTTCAACAGGATAGCCTCCGCGTTCAGAAACACCGTCTTTGATTTCATCATTCGCCAAAACAGTTCCCAAGCCTGGGCACCAGTTTACTACTGATTCATCTGGATAAGTCAAACGATATTTTAATAAAATAGTCTGCTGTTCTTGTTCGCTCATGTTATTCCACTCTTCTGCTGTGAAATTTGATGTATCTTCATCACAAACAGCATTGATGCCTATGTTACCAGACACAGCGAAGCGTTCAACTAAACTAGCAATAGACAAAGCTTTGTTGGCATCTTTATTATAATAATGCTTGAACAATTGCATAAAAATCCATTGCGTCCATTTGTAATATTTAGCATCAGAAGTACGCACTTCACGCGACCAGTCATAACTAAAACCAATTTGCTTTAGCTGACGAATATAAGTAGCAATATTTTCTTCGGTAGTAATAGCTGGATGTTGACCTGTTTGGATAGCATACTGTTCAGCAGGCAAACCAAATGAATCAAAGCCCATCGGGTGCAATACGTTGAAACCTTTCAAACGTTTGTAACGAGCGATGATATCAGAAGCAATGTAACCCAGTGGATGACCAACGTGTAAACCAGCACCTGAAGGATACGGAAACATATCCAATACGTAATACTTGGGTTTATCATGGTTAACCTCTGTTTTATAGGTTTGGTTTTCTTCCCAAAACTGTCTCCATTTCTGTTCTGTTTCTTTGAAATTGTATTCCATTGCTTGTGGTTTTTGTTGTAGTCATTAACAATAAGTGTATGGCTACATTGACTATTTTTTTAGAATTGCAAAATTACAGGTTTTTAGCTGAAAAAGAGCCATGAAAACAAAACAACCTTGACTAAACATAGTCAAGGTTGTAACAAGGAATAAGATTTTGAATCATCTTAGCCTATTTTTCAATTAAAAAAGTGTCTTAAAGGGATTTCCTCAATACCATTTCCATCGGAACTTGTATTTGTTGGCGTTTTCCTCCTTGAATAATATTGGCGGCCATTTTGCCAATTTCGGTAGGTTTAGAGGATATTATTGTAATCCCCCCAGCTAATATTTCTTTATAACAGTTATCGTTTAATGAAATCAACCCAATTTCTTTCCCGAGTGTTAAGCCTTGTTGTTCTGCTGATTTAATGACTGCTACTAAATCAATGTCGTCCATTGTTAAATAAGCGTTTCCTGCCATTACTTCTTCATCTTGAAAGCCATCTAATACTTGGAAATCAAAATGATTGGTTTCACAGAAATCTCTAAATCCAGTAATCAACTCCGAATCAAAATACTCGTCTTCTGTCAAAACCAAATTCAAGGTTTTGTATTTCTTGAAATGTTTAATGTTTTGTTGCATTACCTGAGCAATCTCATCACCAGAGTTACTCAAAATGCTTGAATTTAATCCATGAAGAGAAGCCAACGATTGCTCTAAAAAGATAAGGCGTTCGCCAGAAATCTTCTTTAAGCATTTAATGTTTTCTTCACTTTCTTCAATCAAATGAGGCATGATTACATAATAATGATAATTGCCTAAATGACTATTGATGATTTCTCTGAAATTATCACTCTTATAATTGTAAGTGAAAATGTCAACAGTTACATCTTTGTTAGAAGCATTCACAAAAGCATTAAAAATGGCTTTGTTGTTCTCTGTAATTTTTCCGACTAAAAAGAAAACTTTCGTTTTAGTTTTAGCCGACTTTCCAGAGATAAAATAACCTTTTCTGAAAATAGAAGTAATCACACCTAAGCGGTGAAGTTCTGAATAAGCACGTTCAACAGTATCACGAGACAAGTAGCACTCTTCACTCGCTTCATTAATGGAAGGAAGGCGTTCACCCGTTTGTAAGTTTCCGCTTTCAATATCAATCAATAGTGTGTTTACCAATTGCTGATATTTTGGTGTTTTTGAATCTTGCTTGTTTTGAGAAAACTCTCTGAATGTCTTTATCATTTTATTTACTGGATAAAATTGGGTTGTTATATTGGTAATAGTAGGTAATACATAAATGCCAAAGTGATTGAAATCTTGATTCGATGCTTATAAATAATAGTGGTACGAATTTTTGTATATTTCAATCTAAACTTTTTATCTGAATTGCTTCATTCGTCAAAAACAAACGAATTAATCCAATAAGTCAAATAAATTATTGAAAAAGTGCATAAATTGTTTCGTAAAGGTAGGCTCAAATTGATTTAAATGGTTAGGACATTTCTTGCAAATGTTGGGATATATATTGCAAAATTGTTGAAATGGACATTTGGTGTCCTGTTATGACCTGATTTTTGTTGACGGTGCAAGGCAGGATATTTAGTTGTTTGGGAATAAGTTACTTGGTATCTATAAGTTCAAACGACATTCTCATTGACAGCACAATTAGCCAATTCGCATACAAGCCTTCAATCAAAAGAACTAAAAATACTCATGGTTTTTAGTAGGCTGAACGATTTTAAACATGAAATCTATGATGGATTTATGGACAAAATCGAAGGGAAAGCTACGGTTGATTTATACATCCACCAGTTCAGTACCCAGAATGCTTTTCACTTTGAGAAGGTAATAAAAGAGAAAATTAATCAGTATGATTACTTTGCTTTTATGATGCATACGAGTTATCTCAATGAAGATTTTCTAAAAACTATCAATAGTGTTCCGACCAATAAATTGATTATTCTGGAAAAAAGGAATGAATTTATCAGAGGGAAATATGCCTGTGTTTATCAAGATTTCGAGCAGGATATTTACGAAGCTTTGTTCAAAGCCAAAGAAGCAATTCTGAAATACAGTACCCTGAATTGTATTATTCAAGAACATTATGCCAATGCGTATTTTGTCATTGAAGGACTAAAAAAGTTTGCCAAAGAGAATAACCTACAATACAATATCTATTCGGATATTGAGGAAAATACTATCCGAAGCAAAGAAGCTTATTTAATTCTTTCGGAAAGATATTTAGCCGAAACACTGATGTGCTGTAAGAATAAGAAGATGGTAGTAGGCGAGGATATAGGTATTGTTTCATATAACGAAACACCTATCAAAGAAATATTATCAGGAGGAATCACGGTAGTATCTACAGATCATTTTCAATTAGGAAAAAATGCTGCCGACTTAATTTTAAGTGGTAGACGAGAACATATCAGAAACTCATTTCTATTTATTAGAAGAAACTCTCTGTGAGGGTTTAGCTGTGAGCTATGAGCCTTGAGCTTTTTGACTTAAAAACTCAAGGCTCATAGCTCAAGGCTTATGGCTGATAGCTATTAATTAACTCCTAATTCATTACCAATAGAAATAATCCATTGTTCGAATAAAGTCTTTTCAATATCGCAAGCCACTTTAGCGTGCATTTCCCATGCTGGCGAAAACTCTTTTAATTGATTAATCATCTCTGCTAAATGTCCTTCTTCTTCAACAATAATGGACTTCATATTTACTTTAGATGACACCTCTTCGAGTAATTCTTGATATACAGGATATAATTCGTCGGCTCTTACTTCAATGGCATAAGTTACCAACAAATAAGCTGCATATTTCAAATCATTACCTGATAGCTTTAAGGTTTGTTTTAAATACCTACATACCTGAATATCCAAGGTATGCAAATAAGTATAACTAGCAAAAGGAGCGATAAGATATGGTTTTTCATAAGTTGGGAAATCTGATATTTTTCCAACTTTTTGGATTTGCTTTTTCAAGTAAAAAGCATGGCGTGCTTCTTCTGCAGCGTGCTTCAAAACGATATAAGATACTTTGGATTTATCTTCAGAAGCAGATATTTTTCTTGCACCAGTGTTCTCCATTAATGAAAGAGTATTCAAGAATCGAGCGTGAAGCGAATCTGTCGCAATGATGTTTCGGAATATTTCTTGTAATTTCATACCCAAAATTAGTAAGTGATTTTCATTCAATTTTTTTTATCCCTAATTATTTACTCACAAAGTTAAAAATATGCAATTCCATTACGTGAATTACTCCCCTGATGAATTAGATGAGGTAAGAAAAATATTCATAGAATATGCTGAATACTTAAAGATAGACCTTTGTTTTCAGGATTTTGAGAAAGAATTACAAACGCTATCAAAAGTTTATGCAGCTCCTGCTGGATGTATTATCCTAGCTAAAATCAACGATGAGATTGTAGGATGTATTGCCTTGAAACCCATTGCCGAAGGCGTGTGTGAAATGAAGCGTTTGTATGTAAAACCAAGTGCCAGAGGGCATAAAGTAGGTAGGGAATTAGTAGAAGAGTTGATTACGTTTGCTAAAAATGCCAATTATCAAACCATGAAATTGGATACTTTAACCACCTTAACAGAAGCGATTGGGCTCTATCGCTCTTTTGGCTTTCAAGAAACGTCCGCTTATGTGTATAACCCTTTAGAGGAAGTGCTATATTTTGAATTAGCACTTTAAGCGTATATGGAACTCAATAATAATTAATTATTACATAAATAAGCAAGGTGATAATCTCGAACGTTTAGACTTATCTTTGCCCTGATTTTATTCCTGATGGAGATAACTTCAACGAGGACGGGTATTAGAATTTTAATTTAGATGGAAGTCTCGTTTATTTTATACTGACTACTCACTAACTCACAACTCGCTAATTCACAACTAACAACTATTCATGAAGAAATTATCAAAACTTAAACAAATCCTTGCTCTTTTAATCCTGTTATGCTGTTGTTCTTGGGGCTTTTTAGGCCACAAAACCATTCATCAAATTTCAGCGTATGCTTTGCCTAAAAAAATGGCAACGTTCTTTATGAAAAATGAAGACTACATGGTTTATAACTCTGTTCGTCCAGATGTTCGTAGAAATACAGATAAAACAGAAGCACCTAAACACTTTATAGATTTAGATGCCCCTATTTATGGTACTGACCCACTAAACACCATTCCTCATGATTGGGATTCAGCCGTAAAAAAATATACTGCCGATACCCTCAAAAAATATGGTACTTTACCATGGGTAGTTGTAGCAATGCAAGAAAAACTGACGGAGGCTTTCCGCAGTAAAATGAAAGACAGTATTTTGTTTTATGCCGCAGATTTAGGTCATTATGTTTCAGATGCCCATGTACCTTTGCATACAAGTTATAATTATGATGGACAATTGACTAATCAAAGAGGACTTCACTCGCTTTGGGAAACCGCTGTGCCAGAGATAAACATTGAAAGTTATAACCTTTATACAAAACATAAAGCTAAATATATTAAAGACCCATTAGCTGAGATTTGGACAAAAATTGCAGCAACGAGCTTATTATTAGATGGTGTTTTCAAAGAAGAAATAAATGCCAGCGTAGGCTTTCCAGACGAAAGAAAATTCAAGCGTTCTGAACGTTTCGGACAAATGAGAAAGAATTACACGGGCGAATTTGCCAAGGCTTACGGAGAACGTTTGGGTAATACCATCAACAATCAGATGTTATTATCAAGCGAAAGTGTAGCTGATTTTTGGTACACCGCTTGGGTAAATGCTGGCAAACCAGACCTTTCTGATTTAGAGACAGTCACGAAAGAAGACAAAGCAAAATTCAAAATAGCGAAGAAAGCTTGGAAAAATAACGAACTAATCAAACAAGGTTTGTTACAATCACGAAAAGCAAAACCAGAAGAGTTTTAATTTTCAACAAAAAGGCTCTTGG
>NZ_JBWKYN010000223.1:0-8179 GCF_059423785.1 Arcicella sp. GW458-12-2-14-TSB2
AGCTATAATTAGAAGATTATCAAAATTTGATTTAATTATAATTTCCTATAAATTTATTTCCTAAAATTTACTTCCCAGAAGTATTTAGCATGATTTTTTTATTAAAAAATTTATTGACAAACAAAATTCAAAACTTCTTTTGTAGTTTTACTCAAACTATTCTCAACGATGAAAAATATATTATGCTGTATCCTAAAGTTAGTCTTTTTTTACTTCATTACTTGCTCTTCAGTATTCAGCTTAGCCTTTGAAAAAGCAAATTTCAATAATACTTTAACTCCTTTTGAAACGTGTGAAAATAGTTATTATTATGAATTATCTATTCAAAATGCCCAGATTCCCACGGCTAGTACTAAAGAAATTCCACAGAATGCAATAAAGGTTTTAAAGTCAATTCGTGAAAATGGTGTAACATTCGATGGATACGTTGGCGGTAGAAAGTTTGGCAATTATGAAGGGCTGCTCCCTAAAAAAGATAAGAATGGGCAGCAAATTAATTACAGAGAATGGGATATTTATCCGAAAGTTCAAGGTAAAAACAGAGGCGCTGAAAGACTAGTAACTGGTTCAGATGGGAAAGCCTATTTTACCAAAAATCATTATCAATCATTTGTTGAAATTAAATAAGACAATGGCAAATTATTATATCTTAGGTGAAGATTCGACGCTAAAATCTCACGATAACATCTTGGTAGCCATCATTGATGGCGAAAATGTAGAGACTGTTGAAGTTTTTTATCAAACGCTTGCAAAAGCTTTGTACTTCCCCGATTATTTCAATCATAATATGGATTCATTCGATGAGCTAATAAACGATTTAGATTGGCTAGACCAGAATGACATTCGCATTGTATTTAAAAATTATGACGATTTCTTATCAGAAGAAAACGACGAAATACGAGAAATTATCCTAACTGTGTTGGATGATGCTGCGGAAGAATGGAAAAGAAACGATAATACTAAAGTATTAAATATTTATATCGAGCCCTCTGAATTAGCAGAAGATGATTTAGAAACGCTTGGTATTAGTTATGAAAATTAGTTTCGGAAATAGTATTCAATAAATTTTGTCTCATAAACTTAAATAAAAAAGTCATGCAAATTAAAAGAAGTGCGACTGCCCAGTGGATTGGTGCAGGTAAAGATGGTAAAGGTTCATTAACAAGCCAAAGTGGTGTTTTGAGTAACACACAGTATTCTTTCAATACACGTTTTGAAGATGGCATTGGCACAAACCCTGAAGAGTTAGTAGCGGCTGCTCATGCTGGATGTTTTTCAATGCAATTAGCTTTTAATTTACAAGGAGCAGGTTTTATTGCTGATAGTATTGACACAACTTCGCAAGTAATTTTAGAAAATGGTGCTATTAATGTAATTAAATTAACTACTTCGGTGAAGGCTACTGATTTAACGCAGGAGAAATTTGAAGAATTAGTGAATCATGCTAAAGAAAATTGTCCAATCTCTAAGCTATTAAATGCTACAATTACTTTAGATGCTACATTGTTGTAAAAATATAAAGCCTGAGGTAAAATCAACATCTACTTCAGGCTTTATATTTTATTTACTGATTAATTCCTTTTCAATCGCTGAGATGATTCTCTTACAACTAATTGAGTTTTTAGAATTTGAATATCTGGCTTGAAAGTTCCCAACCTATCTTCTATCTGATCAATGAGCAATGCTGTAGCATTTTTCCCAATATCCCAAGTAGGCTGTGCAACGCTTGATAATGTAGGAGTTATTACAGTACAAATGGGTTCATCATTAAAACTTACTACAGCTACTTCTTCAGGAATCTTTATATTTCGCGACTTCAAGGCTGAAATCGCTCCCACCGCTAGTCGGTCACTTACTACAATAAATCCGTCTGGTCTATTTTCAAGATTCATTAAGTGGTGTGTCACTTCCACAGCTTTAGACAAAGCATATTCACCGTGTACGATTAAAGAAGTATCAATCTGAAATCCATGGTCTTTTAAAGCATTTCCGTATCCCTCTAGTCTTTGATTACTAACAGTAACGCTCTGTGGACCAGCCAAAAAGGCTATTCTTTCACAGCCATTATCAATCAAATGCTTAGTGGCTTCGTAAGCAGCACCAACATTATCTACCATTACTTTTGATACATCTAGCTCTTGTGCATCTCTATCAAAGAATACTAAAGGAATTCCTTTTCTTTGAAGTCGCTTTAAGTGATCTAAATCAACAGTTTCTTGTGAAAGAGAAATGATAAAACCCTCTACTTGTCCCCTTGATAAATTTTGAACGTTTATCAATTCTCGTTCATACAGCTCACTAGTCTGAGTAAGTAATAAACTATAACCACGAGCAATGGCCTCGGCTTCTATTCCTTTGATAACCGATGCAAAAAAATGATAGGCTAAATCTGGCACAATTACCCCAATGGTCTTTGTCCTACTTTTCACCAAACTGGTGGCTAAAATATTAGGCTGATAGTCCCACTCCTTAGCAAGTTGTAGAACAGCCTGTCGTGTTTCTGGTTTTATTTCAGGCATATCACGCAAAGCACGAGAAATTGTTGCCACAGAAACATTCAGATGGCGAGCTAAATCTTTAATCGTTACTTGATGTGCCATAATTTATTTTATCCTTTCAGAGTTACTTTTGCTCTTGTACAAACACCTCCAATAGGCGGATTAAACTTCGATACTGAAACTTCAATTAATTCTATAGTGGGATAACGATTACGGACACTTTTAATGATTAGCTGAGCTATATGCTCTAGTAATTTTGCTTTTATCTTCATTACACCAGAAATTATTTCATACACATCGCCATAATTTACAGTGTCACTAAGTTTATCATTTTCTGCTGCCTCCGAAAAATCAGTCGTAATAGCAATATCTATTTGATAACGATTTCCAATTTTTTGTTCTTCTGCATAAAAACCATGATATGCAAAAAACTCTATGCCTTCAAGGGCAATTATTCCCATTGTATTTTTTATTTCTGAATACTAATGAAAGTATCTTTTAAACATTTTATTACCTATAAATCATCAAAAAAGGAGCCTCCCCCATTTGAAATACCACTTGCATTATCTTTGCCAAACTCCTCCATTACTGACGACACTGTAGGCAGTCCATCATCCTTCCCAAGTTTTTTAGGTTTAACTTTTATCGTCTTCATTTCTTTAACCAGTTCGTCAGCTTTAGCATTAAAAACAGTGACATCTTTTTTATCTAATATTTTGCTTACTTCTGGCAATTCTTCGTTTTCATCATCAAAATCATTGGCAGGTTCAAAATCAATTCTTGTGTCATTTTCTGGCGTTTCTTCTTTTGGAAACAAAGGCGTTTCTTTTACAGGAGTAGTTACTGCAACCTTTGCAACAGGTTCAGGGAATATTGCCTCTGTTACATTCTCTATTTTCTGAAAATTAGTCCTTGAACTTAGGTTATCTTCAAATTTCGCAACTTTCTCTAAAGTATCATTAGCAAACTGTTTTAGTTCTTCCACCAATGATTCTTTATATTTCTCCATTGTCTTGAAGTCACGCTCATAATTTTTTAAATCATTTACAGCTTCTTCAACCAAAAACTTTGCTTTATTCTCGGCATCTGAAATAATCATTTTAGCACTTTTACGCGCTTCATTCAAAATTTCTTCTACCTCAATCTTAGCATTTTCTTTTAATTGCTCTATTTCCGCTTGAGCTTTCAAGCTTATTTTGTCTTGGGCTTCCTCAGCAGCTTTTAATGTTTTGAAGAGACTACTTTCAATCTCCTGCATTCGGATAATTTCGCGCTCAGCTACTTCAAGCTTTTGTTTTGATTGGCGCATATCCTCTCCTACACGTTCCCATTCTTGAGAAAGTGAAAGTAAAAAAGCTTCTACCGATTCAGTATCAAAACCTCTAAAGCTTCTATCAAAAGTATGTTTTCTTATTTCAAGGGGAGTAATTCTCATTTTCTTAGATTGTTTAAGTAGGTTAAAACAAGGTAACCTCTAAATAAAAGTTTTAACACAAAATTCCTGTCTTAGTTTGTCAGGCTCCAAACAGATATTTTTTTATCATCGGATGCTGAAACTAATTGGTGTTCGTAGGTACTCCAAAAAAGTTTATTGACCGATGTCCCATGCCCTGCGTGTCTGGCTTTATCAATTACTTTCAACAACTTAAATGTTTTAGCATCCCAAATTTTAATAGATTTATCCATGCTACACGTTGCAAATAAATCTCCGTTGGGATGATAGGTAATATGGTTTATTGCAAAAAGGTGAGCTATAATACTGTGTTTCAATTGATATTTTTCTGTAACATCCCATACTTTCAAATGGGCATCTCTGCCTGTGGTAAGCAAATACTTTTTGTCTGGTGAATAACAAACGGAAAATATTGAATTTGTATGTTCATCAATCACTAATTTCAATGAAAAATCCTGCAAATCAAAGATTTTTACAGAAAAATCACTGTATCCTACAGCAAATTCTTTTGTCAATTCATTAATCGCTATACTTCTTACGCTTTTGTCAGATGCTTTTAAATGTCTTTTTACACTAAAAGTTTCAACATCCATCACCACAATGATTCCATCAGAAAGCCCTATCAGAGCGATATTTTCATAAATTTTGATATCAAAGATAGAAGCAGAGGTAATTTTCAAAGATTTAATTTCTTGTTTCAACGCAACATCTATTAAATGAATGCCATCAAAGTTTTGCCCTACCCACAGCTGATTCCTTTGCTTATCTAAACAAATAGCATAAACGGAAGCAGGTACTTGGGCTATTAGCTCTCCTAAGTCTGGCGTTTTTAAATTCCATTTAACAATAAGTCCATCTCCACCAGCAGAAAAAAACTGAGAAGAATCTTTACTACCTTCAAGTGCATAAACACAGTCACGATGACCAGAAAATGTATCTATTTTATCAACTTGCATAAGTAGGGATTAAAATTTTAAATCTTTATTTAAGCAAAAATAGTTTATTTTGTGCCTAATGACAACAATCGAAGATTGATAGAGGCTATTTAGGCTTGTATTGCTTTGAATTACAGGATAGTTAAATGGCAATAATTTTTTGTAAAGAAATTTCTAAAAAAAGTATTTTGACTCTTTGGAAAATTGAGGAGTCACCTTCATTTTATTTAGAGTACCTAGAAATAAAAGAAAACGATTTAATAGATATCTCTGATGTAACCCACCCTGCGAAACAGTTAGAGTGGCTTGCTAGCAGAACTTGTGCGAAATATACTTTGTCTTTGTTCGGAATTACGTATGAAGGCATTGCTAAGGACTCATACAAAAACCCTTATTTGATTAATAATCACGCCGCATACATTTCATTATCACATACCAATGAATATGCTGCTGTAATCATCAGTTTGGATGAAGAGGTAGGTATTGATATTGAAAAAGTATCTGATAAATTAAGTAGGGTTTCGCATAAATTCCTTCGAGCATCCGAACTTAATCATGCTGGCGAAGATTTGCTGAAACTTTGTATTTATTGGTGTGCTAAGGAAAGCTTATATAAATGGTATGGCAAAAAAAACCTGTCGCTTAAAGATAATATTTATATTGAACCCTTTGAAGATAAGCCTAACAAATTGACAGGTGAAATATTTATTGAAGGAAAACTAAAAACAGAACATGAACTTTTAGTGATTTATTTTGATGATTATGTCCTGACAGTAACATAGTGATTTTTTTGTATTACCTACATCCTAAAGCTGTAGGTAATACAAAAAAATTACTTCATCATCTCTTTGAGTGCCTTTTCTATTTCTTGTACCTTGTCATCATCCCCTACTTTCTCAAAAGCTAACGTCAAGTTTCTTAATACTCTTCTGATAATATCTAAGTTGCTACAAGGTTGATAAAAAATATCATTTGGAGCGATGTTTAACTGAGATATATAATTATCAATATCTACTTTACTAAATACCAACCCCCTATTGAATACATTAATATAAAACTGCATTTGTTCTGACTTATAAGTAAGTATAAACAAATTAGGAAGATTTACCCCCCAAATAGGCAATTTCAATTTTCGAGCTACCAATAAATAAATGACACATAACGAAATAGGATTGCCCTTTTTATTTTCCATCACCACATTCAGCATAGAGTTGGAAGCTGAATGAAAATGCTTGGTATTGGCTCCAAATTTCATTTTCCCAAAAATAACGGAGTTTAACGTTTTGATTTGGTCCATTGGGTGCATATTATCCCTGAACTCCATCCAAACCTCATAATATATTTGCTCTAATTCTTGTTGCAGCTTTTCGATAGATAATTCAGGATATTGATAAGTAGCAATAGCCCACATTCCTTCTAATAAATCTTCAGCACCGTTTTCCTTCCAAGTAATCAACCTTGAAAAAAAAGCTTCATACTGTAAATCATGAATAAGGTCTTCAATTTTTTTCTGTGTTAATGGACTCAAAGAAGATTCTTCCCAACGATCTTCCAAAAATGGAATTACGGTACCTCCTAATGACCTAATCTTATTTTCTACAAGGTTCAACACCTCGCTATCATCGTCTTCTAATAAGGATACTAAAGCCTTAATTTCTGATTGCTTCATATTGTCACGTTTAATTCACCTAAAAATAACATTTCTTATTCAAAAGTACAAATTTGATTCTAAGGTTCTTTTTTCTTGTTAATTCTTATTGAAAAAGCAATTGTATATTTTTTGTTTTAGTAAGGGTTTATGCTAAATTTGTTTTTTTGCAACCTCATAATTATTATTCATCACTGCTCAATATTTAAGTATGATAATAATAATTTGACTTAACTCTTCCTTTTTCTGGATTCACTTAAAATATGAAAATTTTAGTAACAGGTGGCGCAGGCTTTATCGGGTCTCACACAGTCGTTGAACTCCACAACGCAGGTTTTGAAACAGTATTAGTTGACAACTTTTCTAATTCTGAAAAAGAAGCTATCACAGGTATAGAAACAATTATTGGCAAACCTGTTACTTTTTATGAAGGTGATATTGGTCAAGCTGCTACGTGGGATAAATTATTTTCTGAACAAAAAATTGATGGAATCATTCACTTTGCTGCCTTTAAAGCTGTTGGCGAATCTGTAGCAAAACCTTTGAAATATTATAGCAATAATATTTCAGCTACGGTGTTGATGCTTCAGAAAATGGAAGAATATGGCGTTAATAACTTAGTATTTTCGTCTTCTTGTACAGTGTATGGTCAGCCAGATACTTTACCCGTAACTGAAAGCTCGGCAGTTCAACCTGCGGCCTCTCCTTATGGAAATACCAAACAAGTATGTGAAGAAATTATCCGCGATACCGTAACTAGCTCGGCAGGCTTTCATGCTATTTCGTTAAGATATTTCAATCCTATTGGTGCGCATGATTCTGTCCTTATTGGAGAATTACCATTGGGCGTACCCGCTAACCTTGTTCCATTTTTAACACAAAGCGTAGCAGGGTTAAGAGGACCATTAGCTGTTTTTGGTGACGACTATCCTACTGCTGATGGTACAGCCGTGCGTGACTATATCCATGTAGTTGACCTTGCCAAAGCACACGTATCAGCCTTGAACCTTTTATTGAAACAACCTGAAGGACAATATTACGATTTCTTTAATATCGGTACTGGAACAGGTAGTTCTGTATTAGATGTAATTAATGCCTTCGAAGCGGCTACTGGTTTAAAGGTAGATTATAGTATCAAACCTAGACGCGAGGGAGATGTAGTAGCAGTATATGCAGATTGTACAAAATCTAATGAAATTTTGGGTTGGAAAACTGAAAAAACATTAACTGACGCTTTAGGCGATGCTTGGAATTGGCAGAAAAAGTTAATTGGAAAATAACAGTAAATCAACTACTACCAACGAAAATATTTGTTTATGAAAAAAACGCTTTTAATAACAGGTGGAGCAGGGTTTATTGGTTCTCATGTGGTTCGGTTATTTGTTAATAACTATGCTGATTATACCATTGTCAACCTTGACAAATTGACTTATGCTGGCAACCTTGAGAATTTGAAAGATATAGAAGACAAGCCTAATTATATCTTTGAAAAAGGAGACATCGTTGATGCAGAGTTTATCAATCAACTCTTTGACAAATATCAATTTGATGGTGTGATTCACTTAGCAGCAGAATCACATGTTGATAGGTCAATTGCAGAACCAATGGCTTTTGTAATGACCAATGTGGTGGGTACTTGCAACTT
>NZ_JBWKYN010000224.1:0-8111 GCF_059423785.1 Arcicella sp. GW458-12-2-14-TSB2
ATTATTGCCTATATGCCAAGCCTTTATGGTTGTATTATTTCGATTTTGTGTTATAAAGGTTAATATTGAATTTGTAAGCGATACTAACTGTTTTTTATCACTACTAAAATTGATATTATCAGGTATCCAAAATCCATAGGTAATTTTTAAATCATACTGTGCTGCTACTTCAAATGTTATTCTATCATAAACATTTGGTCCATAACATTTAATTGTATTTATCCCACTTTGTTTTATATCACCAAAGTCTTTTATAATCGTTTTTTTGGTTAGTGGCGTAATATTTTTGTACCAATTTTGGGCTTTGGTATAATTAACCCCCTGTAGATTCAAAAACATTTTACTACTGTCTATTTTAGCAATATTTTCGACTTTGGAATGGTTTTTAGTATCTGTATTAATTATGTCTATAGGTTTGTGGTACTGTTTGATAACTGCCGAAACATTGGATGGGTTACGGATTGTCCAATCTATTTTACCCATACTGCCGTCTGGGATATTCTCATCCACGGCTGAATTAAAAAGCACAAGGGCTTTTACCTCTGGGAACTTCTTTTTAATATTTTTAATGCCTTCATTCAACCATTTGTCTTGATGCTTATCTTTTTTTAGGGTCCCCACTTCGGCAATCATAATTGGAATACCTGTTTTAAAAATTCGATTTTGATGATAAGGGCGATATAGTTGCTCTAAAGAATATGATTTTTTGTCATCACTATACTCAGCAAAGTTTAGCCCTGTTACGCCTATCCAATCTACCTTTTCTTTGCCCGGAAAATATTCATTTACTGTCGCAGGTTTCCATGGATTCCATACCCAAACTACATTATATACATTGTTTTTGATAAATGCTTTTCGTAAATACATCCAAGCGGCTTTAAATTCTAAGGGAGTATTATTCCCTGTTTTCGACCAAGGATAAAATGGGTTATCGACTTCGTGTGCAAATCGCAAGAACACTGGTCGATTCAGGGCCTTTAAGTCTAAAGCAAAACGCTTAATATAATCATCATATTTACCATGTGTAATATTCAAGAAAACCTTTTTGTCATTAAAAGTTTTTGCTTTTGTAGAGGCAAGGGAATCCTCAAAAAGTATTTGCCATGGTTCCCAAGTAATCATTGGGATAGAGTTGTTTTGATAGACAGACTTTAAGGTTGAAGTAGGTATAAAACACCTTTTGGCATTGCCCCATGAAATATAGAATGATACTATATCAACATGACATTTAGCTTCTACTTGAAAAGCCTTCACAAGTGCCATTGAAGATAATCCCTCTGAACTTTGTGGACTAAAAATTCCTGTTAAAAAAATATCCTTCTTGTGGGACATTTGTTGCTGAATATTTTCCCCAAAAGGATTGAATTGCTTAAAATAAAAACAACTGAAAATACCCATTATCAAGATTATTAATCCATAGTTATTAATTCGCTTATAAACCCTACGCCTGAATACCCAAAATACAGATTTCACCTCTGCTATAGCATTAAGTGGATAATCAATACTTGGATGAGACTTTCTGTACTTCCTTATCTTTAACTGTTCACTAGCCAACAGAACAAAAGATAGAGAAATACAATTGATGCAAGCAATGCCAACCATCATAAAAGTAAACGGATTCCAATCATAATATAAGCCATAAGCTATTGCCGTTAACGACAATATTAAGACAACAATATTAGGAAGGTTGATGATTAGGTTCTTTTCGTTGATAGCTTCTTTGGGGGTAGGAATATAGGGGACTTTTTTCCTGATGATTGTATAAAATATCCCAACTATAAATACCCACCAAGTACCTATAAGTAATAGTCCGCCCACAATATGAAAACCCCGCTCTTTATCTTCCATTACCCATTGCTGTACATAGTGTCTGATGATGACGATAGAAATTACAAAAGGAAGGGCATCAAATAAAAATGTTCCTAAATCAAGCTGAAGTGGATATGTATCACCAAACAGCGATATAATGGGTATTACAAAGTTGAGAAAATAGATAATACCTGATAAATAATGAAAAGGCAAAATACCATAATGTAGTTTCTGACGCCAATTGAATTTTGAAAAAAGGCTGATGTAGGAGGTAACTAATAATTCAAAGACTCCTCTCGACCATTTTAATTGTTGTTTGTAATAGGCCGACAATGTAGCTGGCACAAGCCCTCTGGCTAATATGGCAGGCACATAAACCGATTTCCAACCTTTGGCATGTAGCTGCATGGCTGTGTGCATATCTTCGGCTAGACCAGCGGCATGTCCTCCGATAGACTCTAGGGCTGTTCTTCTAAAAGTACAATTAGCCCCAATTGCCTGAACAGTGCCATAGCTGTTCATGGTCATCATCATAGGACCATAAAACTGGTAGGTTTGTTCGGCTGCCCCTTTGGCAACTAAACTTTGATGGTGATTGGCATAGGCCTGAACAATCTGGACATACCCAATTGTTGGGTCATTGAAATGATTAACGATGGGATCAAGGAATTCAGGAAATGGAACATGGTCGGGGTCTAGCACAACACAAAGTTCGCCCGTTGACTGCTTTAAGGCATTGTTGATATTGCCTGCTTTGGCATTGATTTTTTCGGTTCTTGTAATATGGTTTACCCCAAGGTTTTTACATACCTCTTTTAAGTATGGGTCGTCGGCTTCATCACATAAATAGGTTTGATGGGGGTATGTAATAGCCTGAACTGCCGTAAGGGTTTCTACAATCATATCGTAGGGTTCGCCCTCACAAAATGTTGTAAAAATATCTACTGTATAGGTTTTCTCGGTAGGGTATGTCGGAGGGACAGAAATAAAAAGATAATGATACCATTCATAGATAATCTTTAAACAAGTAAAGATTAAAGTAATCATCAAAAACCAATACAAAGTAATATTAGCAATAATAGATTTATCGAATAAGGTCCAAAGAAAATACACCATACTACCAAGCCCTATGCTTATCATAATGCGTAGGGTAAGTAGTTGTTTTTTGTTGGGTGGAGGTATGATTTTGGGGGTTTCCATCATTTATTATCTACTACATAAAAGGGAGTGTTACAAGTAGCAAAATTTCCATGTTTATCATATACTGAAACATAAATACGATAAGGACCTTCTTTAGGAGGGGTTCTGAAAACCACTGTTGTTTTGCTTTGTTTAATGAATACGTTTTCGATAGGCTTTACTTTTTTAGTACTATAAATATCGTTTACTTGAAACCAGTCTTCTGGCAACACCTGCCATTGGTAAGTTAGGCCTGTAGTATCTGCCTTATCCATCAACAATAATTTAGCAGTAGCCTTGGCATTGGGTTGATAGATTAAATTATCCCTTGCTCCTTTTCCATCTACTACCATATAGCGTATTTGCGGGGCTTTGTCTGTTGGGTATGTTGACGTCCATATATATTGCATAGTGCCAACGGCTTCAGATGATGCCCCATTTTCATCAAAAAGACTAAACCAAGTAGGAGTGTTTTCTTGTTTATATCCCCAATAAAAAACCAACGAGCCTAATAGTCTCGGATTTTCAACAGGCATATCATGACGATATATCCAGAGGTATTGTTCTGCTTTTTTTGTACTTGTGTTTTCAATAAAGGCCCTCCAAGCGGTATGCTCATGGGGGTACCATGGCCCATCAATTCCCCATTCGGTTATCAAAAATGGGCCATCCCACAGCCATTCAAAATCTTCTAAATCTTTCCTCAAGTCTTTTAGTTTGCCAAAGATGTTAAAGGATATAAAATCAATATTAGTCCTAAATTTGATATGGAAAATGTTTTTACGTTGGAAATTAGTTATGGTAGTAGTCACCAAATGGTTAGGGTCATTTTGATGAATCATATCTACTAGATTATTGAATACCCTATAAAATGACAAGAACCGAGGTTTGTTCGGAAACGCCAATTCGTTACCCAAACACCAGCATAATAATGAAGGGTGATTTTTGTATTTATTAATAAAACTGGAATAACGTTTATATTGCGTAGCAATTAATTCATCATTTTTATAAAACCAATCTCCATCATTGTTCATGGGCATTGGCAAACCTACAACTACAGCAATGTCATAGATTTTAGCTTCGTCTAATATTGCTTGCAGATGAGTCGTATCCCAAGTTCTGATAGTATTTCCCCCAGCTTCTTTTAGTTTCTTTAGGTTCGTAAATCCGGCAGCCCCCTTAATAAAAAAAGGTTTGCCGTTTCTGTACAAAGTATATTGCTTTTTTTCATATTTAATATGTACAGTTTTGTGCGAATTATCAGGGGTTTCTTTTCCGCAACCTAATAATATGATTGAAAGGTAGGATGTAAAAATACTAGCTATAATAGTTTTGAGTCTATTTTTCACTGAGTTTATTTTTTAAGATAATAAAGCATTTAAGTTGCCATAAAATTAATGACTTTACTTACAATTGAATAATGATGGTGCAAAAAAGCCTTTATTTAATACCTTTCTAAATTAAGGCATCAAATAAAGGCTTTTAATAAATACTTTAATATCTCAACATCACTCTTTCTTAACTATATTGATACGGAAAGATTAATGTAAATGTTGTCCCTTTTCCTTCTTCACTTTCAAAACTGATTGTCCCGCCCAATTTATTGGTAAATTCTTTGGTAATATTCAGCCCCAAACCTGTACCTTCTATTGCCAATACATTATTGGCTCTGAAAAATATCTCAAACAAATGTTGTTGGTCTTCCAAAGGAATACCGATGCCATAATCTTTGACAATTATGCTAAAATTATGCTCGTTAAAATTCAATGTCAGACTAGGGTTTGCCCCTCCTTCTGAATATTTAAAGGCATTATCAACCAAATTATGAATCACATGATTTAACAACGAGGCATCCGAATAAATCGCTTTGCTCACTAACGGTAGCGACAATTCAAGTTTCCGTAGGTCACTCCTATCTAAAAAATATTGTGAGTTGATTTCATTTACTAATGCTACGATATCAATATTCTCTAATTCTAAATTGAGTTTATCATTCGCTGTTCTTTCTAATAAAAGAACATCTTTCAGCATCTCGGTCAAACGGTTAGACTGGAGTGTTACCCGATTAAGATGATGCTGTATTTTCTCTTTAATATCAATATTATTAAGCATATTAGTATAAATACCCAAAATATCAATACTGGTAACGATGGTCGCAAGGGGTGTTCTAAATTCGTGAGAAGCAAAAGAAATAAAGCGTGATTTTAGCAGATTGATTTCTTTTTCTTTCTCCAACGAAAGCTCTAATTGGCGAAGGTGTTTTTTTGCTTCCTCAGCATTTTTTCTTTCCGTAATATCGATTAGAATGCCATTAAAAACAATTTTTTGACCAATCGCTGTAGGGCTGGATATACCTTCAAACCATTTAATTTCATTCTTTGCATTCAGAATTCTTCCTTCAAAATGCCAATCAGATTTGGTTTGAATAGCGGCATAAATAGAATTTAAAAAAGCTTTTTTATCTTCATAATAAATATGTTTTGATAAATCTAATTCGTTAACATCAAAGTCAATCCCAAAAATATCAGCCATTTTAGAGCTTAAGTAAGGAAAATATGTTGACCCATCTGCTTCTACACAAAACTGATAAACAACCCCCGGAACACTCTTGGCTAGGGTTTTAAACATCAATTCGCTTTCCCGCAATTGCTCTTCTACTAATTTTAATTCCGTGATGTTAATGCTGATACCTATCAATCTATCAATTTCTCCATCCTCGTTAACTAACGGAATCTTTGATAACAAATACCATACTCTTTTCTTACTAGGGTCATCAATCAAGGTTTCTTTGTTAATGATAGATTTCCCTGTTTTGAATACTGTTTGGTCTTCCTCTATGAATGTTTTAGCATATTCTTCTGTAAAGGTTTCATAATCATTTTTGCCTAGCCCTTCTTTTTCTTCTTTAAAGCCTAAATATTCAAGTTCGGCTTTGTTAATTAAAGTCTTTCTTGATGCTAAATCTTTTACATATACGTTCAAAGGTAAATTATCAACAATGGTTCTCAGTAAATATCGTTCGCTTTTCAGCAATTGCTCTGCTTTCTTTCTTTCAGTAATATCCCTAAAATTCATGACAATCCCATTTATAGAGGGTTCTGCCAATTGATTATTAAATTGGGTTTCAATACACAACAATTCTCCATTAGGTTTTGTGTATCTAAAACTTGAAGTCGGACTGTAATTTGGATTACTATATACTTTTTGAAAAATAGCACCAAGTTCTTTCACATCATCTGGATGAATTAACTCTCTATTGTACTCTTCAAGCGTAGTAATGCCAAATATTTTTCTACCACCTGGGCTAATATCAACAATCTGATTATCTGCATCTACAATAGCTATTCCCTCTAAGCTATTTTCAATCAAGGCTTTGAAACGCTTTTCCTTTTCGATAATATCTCGTTCGGCTTGTTTTTTTTCTGTAACATCCTGTGAAGTAATTCTAATCTGACTTGCATTGTCGTTCTCATCTCTAATCAGTTTGGCATTCATAACGATGTACTTAATTGTACCATCTGCCATACTGAGACGAAAATCAAAGTTCAAGTATTTATCCTCACTCATCATTAGTTCATGCTGCTTTATAAGCTTGTCCTGATCCTCTTCATGAACATAAGTGAGTGCTTCATCAAGTGTCAGCGGTGGTTGGTCAGGCGCTATCCCGAAGATATTATACATCTCTTCTGACCAGTGGCTACTTTTATCAATTAAATCTATTTCCCAATAGCCTAATCTAGCAATACTTTGGGCTGCTAATAATTGTTCATAAGTTTTTTGAAGCGCAAATTCATTAAGCTTTCTTTCTGTGATATCCTTACCATAACAAGCAGTTCCTATAATTTCATCATCAATTTTTATAGGGTAAAATGAAACTTCTCGCCATAAGTTCGTTAGATATGCGATATTATATTGTTCTGTAAAAGTTTCTCCTTTCAACGCCCTCTCATAATAAGCAGTATAAAGTGCTAGATGGGCTGGCATAGCCTGAAGCGTATCTAAAACGTTTTTTCCGGGATAAATACTTTCACCAGAATAATCAAATATTAGTTTTTCAAAGGCCGCGTTGTATGATATTAAACAAAATGAAGTATCTACGCTCCATACAATTTCAGAGGTATTATCAATTAAGGATTTTAAATTTTTAGCATCAAATTCTTTTTGCTTTCTGGCAATTACTTGCTCATTAATATCTCTAAAATTCAATAAAACAGCTTGTATTGCATGATTACTTTGTAGGTTATGAATAGTGACTTCAAGCCAGTTTTCAGTATCATCAGTTGATATAATACGACACTCTACTTTCTTAGATTCCGTTGGATTTGCAATAGAATCGATAAAAGCTGTTGCCAATAATTGTCTATCTTCAGTATTTATTCTGATATTATTTTTGATAAAGTCAGTACTCACATCGCTTGAAAAACCTAAAATTCTTTTCCCTGCAGGGCTAACTTCAAGAAACGTCGCATCACTATCTAGCAAGGCATAGCCTTCATGACAGTTTTCGATAATTGAAAAAAACCTATTTTCTTTTAGCTTCAAAAGCTCCTCATTAGCTTTAAGAAGGGTAATATCTTTAAAATAACCATGCCAAATTATTAAACCATCGTCATTAATTTCTGGGCTAGCAAATACTTGTATCCATTTAAAATGAATATAGTCATGGCATATTCTAAATTCATAAAACCAGTCATTAAGTTCTTTCTGTGAGTTTTGTAAAGAGGTGAAAAAGCCCTCATAATCATCATTGATGATAGATTGAAAGTATGTTGAAGGATTATTCTGAAAAATATGTTTATCAACATTGAAAAATATTTTTTCAATTACCTTATTGAGATAAGGAAAGGTAATATTTCCTTCAGGTGAAAGCACTAGCTGGAACATAGCTACTGATGAATTACTATTTATATTTCCAACATCTTGATTGTTTTTTGGCTCACTCTCCAATGTATTCATGAGTACTTTCTTATTATAATAAACAAACATCATTTACTGTCAGTAAAGTAATTACAGACAACTCGGTATTTATAATCAAAGATTATACCATCTTTGACACAAACTTAGTTTATATGAAGATTGTTTAATTTGAGATAATAACAATAAAATAAACGGCAATATTTTAC
>NZ_JBWKYN010000225.1:0-8090 GCF_059423785.1 Arcicella sp. GW458-12-2-14-TSB2
GCCATTATATTGCTATCTCCACATTGGCTAATACCCCAACTTGCTAAGTAACTATAAAACAATAACCTTTAAAATATCAAAAAATGGAAAAGGAAACTAACACAGAAAACGCTGATTCTAAATTGAACTTTGAAAAATATAAGTTCAACATCGAGTTATTTAAATGGTTAATTGGTAGCGTAGCTTTAGTAATAATTACCTTAATAATTGATACAAAATTTAAAGACAGAACGGCAGGACTTCAAGAAATACAACACTATGATAAGTATGTAACAGACCTGATTATTCTAAATAAAGAAGTAGGTCCAAGAAGATTATTAGCACAATACTTTGCAAACGTGACAGCTTCTGACGAATTGAGAGAAAGATGGAAAGAATATTACAAAGAAGTAGATAAAGAGTATAAGGAATTAATTAAACAAGATTCAATCACAAAAATTGAATTAAATAAACTAAAAAGTAAAGACTCTACAGAACAAACTATTTCAGACAAATTAAAAGTCCAAGATTTAAAAGAAAAACAGAAAGAAATAAAGATTCAAATAAATTCAGAAGTTACCCTCCCATCAGATAATCCAAATGAAGAGTGGTTAATAATAGCTGGAGGTGTAGCAAATTTAGATGAAGCAAAACAGCAAATAACTAAGATAAAAAATTTAAATCTTAATTTAAATGGGATTATATACAAAAAGGAAAATATGTACAGAGTTGTTATTGGTCCTTTCTTAGCAAGGAATTCTGCCCAATCTTCATTAGTAAGTGTAAAGAACAATATTAATAATGATGCATATGTTGTAAGACTGAATTCATGGTGTACTAATTCTCAAGCAATGGCAGGCTTCATTGAGTGCAAATAAATTGATGGTTTTTGTGATACTTTTGTATTATTATGAAACTAAAAAAGGCAAACTATTATATAAATTGATTAAAAAACAACTAGCCTCTACGTCGTTGTGCGATAGCTTAAAGAACAATATCGAACTATTGATAAAAAGGATTTATAATATACTAAACCCTACCCTAATGAAAACTTTTTTGACACTACTTTTTTCAATTTTCACAACACTAGCCTTTTCGCAAAAGGTTTTTACAGTTGACAATTTTTCAAATGAATATTATGGTGAAGTACATATCACCAGCTCTGATGACGTGTATAACAAAGGTTGGATAGCCATTTATGAACGAAAAACAAAACAGCGAGTTATAAGAGTATTTTCCGATGAAATTGTGTTAGAACTTCATGCGAATAAAGTCATGGCGAATATTAAATCGTTGGGATATGGGGAACAAAGTTTAATCATGTATGATGACTTTAATTTTGATGGCATAAAAGATTTCGCAATAAGCGATGGACAGAATAGTTGTTATCATGGACCTTCTTTCAAAATCTATTTAGCTACAAAGAATGAATTTATTTACAATAATGATTTTACAAGATTGGCTCAGGAATACTGTGGAATGTTTGACATAGATGCTGAATCAAAGAAAATCTATACAATGACCAAAAGTGGATGTTGTTGGCATGAATATTCTGAATTTATAGTAGTAGATAATAAACCAAAGGCAATTAAAGTAGTTACTGATGAACCAGATAGAATATTCAGTCTCACTACTGAAGAAGTTTGGAATGGGGAAAAAATGGTAAAAAACACGATTAGAACGCTTGATTTAAACCAAGAAGGTCTTGAAGTCTTTCTTTCTTTTAATCTTCCTAAAAACAATAAACGAGTAATGCTCATTAATGTTGATAATAGTGCACTTTATTATGTTCTTGCCAAAAAAGATAGTACCATCGAATTTGCATATCCTATAAAATCAGATTATAAAAGTCCAGATTTTTATTTTGACCGTACTACAACCAACCTATCAGTCACCTTTAAAAATAACGATGCTACTTATAAAATTTATGAGTTACAAAATGAAATTGGAATTAAAATTACTTTCGGTGGTAAAACATCTTTCTTGATTGGCGACATAACTACTAAAAAAGGCAGTTTGGATTGGCTCCGAAAAGTGATGCTTGACAACGTACATTATTAAATTGTAATTATAAACGTCCCTCAAAACACAAAAATGATAGAAATCAAAACAAGCATATCTGATAAGACGGAAGTTCTAGATAATGGTCCCTTTTATCACGGAACGAAAGCAGATTTGTAAATTGGCGATTTGCTGACAGCTGGGTTTAGCTCGAATTACAAACCCGAAATCATCATGAATCATATTTATTTTACAGCTTTGGTGAATGGAGCGGGGCTTGCTGCGACCTTAGCCAAAGGTGATGGTTCTGAACGTGTTTATATCGTTGAACCGATGGGCAGTTTTGAAAATGACCCAAATGTTACCGATAAAAAATTTCCGGGTAATCCTACTCGCTCCTATCGTAGTCAAGCACCCTTGAAAGTCGTTGGTGAAGTAACAGATTGGGTGAGACTGACACCCGAAGAGATTGCACAATGGCGTGAAAGGTTGGCAAACATTGAAGCGAATCCGAATGCAGTGATTATCAATTAATGGCTAAAAATCGTTTTTCCTCACTTTGTGATACCATAATCCCAAAAGATTTTTATAGATAATATTATGATTTTATGCTTTGATACTTATTATTTTGACAATAAGGCAAAAACGGTTTGTATCGCTTTTGAAAGTTGGGAAAACGATGAAAACTATCAAGTAACTACTGAAATACTAGAAGGTATTGAGGAATATCAATCAGGAGAATTCTACAAAAGAGAATTACCTTGCATTATGAGTTTACTTGAAAAGATTCAACTCGAAAATATTGAAACAATTATAGTGGATAGTTTTGTGTTTTTGGACGATAATCAAAAGCTTGGTTTGGGCGGACATTTATATAGGGAATTAGGTTCGACGATTCCAATTATTGGAGTTGCCAAGACAAACTTTGCCACCATAGAAAAAAACAAAAGGCAACTTTTGAGAGGGAAAAGTATAAAACCTCTTTACATAACATCTATTGGTATTGACCTTGACAAGGCAACTGAGTTAATAAAAAATATGAGTGGTCCAAATAGAATTCCCACTTTATTGAAAACGTTAGATACATTAACAAAGGAATAAAGATTTATAATCCGTCAAAACTCACTTAGGCAATCTCTTGCTTTCTTTTAATATATGAAATAATGACACATAAAGATAAACAACCCGAGTTTTGGGAGGCAAACTTTATCGAAAAACAGGAAATGTGGGGCTTTGAACCTTCAAAATCTGCGGTGTTAACAAAGGATTTTTTCATTCAACACGCTGTAAAAAATATACTTATCCCTGGCTTTGGTTATGGACGGAATGCGCAGATTTTTATAGATAATGGCATTAAAGTAACGGGCATTGAGATTTCGGCAACAGCGATTGCTTTGGCTAAAAAACATTATGGCACAAATACCACTATCTATCATGGTTCTGTAACAGATATGCCATTTGATGATGATCAGTATGATGGAATATTTTGTTATGCGTTGATTCATTTGCTAGATGATAATGAAAGACAAAAGCTCATCTTAGACTGCTATCATCAACTATCTGAGGGTGGTTATATGGTGTTTACAGCTATATCCACAGAAGCTCCTACTTATGGCAAAGGCAAGCTTATTAGCAAAAATCGCTATGAAATATTCGAAGGGGTTAAGATGTTTTTTTACGACAGGGAATCTATCCATGCAGAATTTGACAAGGCTGGACTATTTGAAATCTTATCAATCAATGAAAGTCAGCCGTTCTTTTTAATTAAATGTAGGAAAACGAAGTCCTAAAAATATTTGCTAGTTTTTGAGTATCTAGCTGAGTCTTTAGTATCCAGAGGTCGTCAAATAGCAACCTCTGGAATTAAAAACTATTCTTTACCTAGTCCAACGCTAAACGAATAGCTTGTTCGACAGGTGAATAGCCAACATCAGAATCTGCAATAGTTAATTCATTTCGCAATAATAAAGGGGGCTGAGCCATAAATTTAGGGATATTTCCTTGATGGGCTTGTGTTGAATGCACCAAAAACGGATGACACAAATAAACTGTACCTGCCTTTCCTATGGCGAAAGCTTCTTCTCTTTTAGGCAATTCATCTAATTTCCCTGCCAGTTCCATAAAAGAAAGCCCTGAATCTCCTTTTTGAGATAACACCTTTGCCACATCGATATGCGACTTTTTGTAAATGATAGTCGGGGCATCGTTTACGCTGACATCCGAATACAAAACCAACATCAATAAGGCTCTGCCTTTTGATTTGACATTGACACGCCACTCAAAATAATTAGTTGGGTCGTCACCCGAAAAACTTGCATCAACGTGTTTACCCGTATCATTCGGTTGTTTCGCACTGGGGAATCTAACTGGAAATGTACCTACACTCTGACAGGGAATCCATTTTCCTACACCCACCAATTGATTAAAAATATTTTGCAATGTTGGGGTATTAACAGAATCGATAAAGGGCTGTTGGGAATACATTCCTAGACGAACTACGGGTTCTGTCCAAGTTTGGGGATTAGAACGGTCAAAAGGAATATCCTTCCATAAAATATCTACTATTTCTTTCGCAATTTCCGAAGAAAATGCATGATCAATTCGAATGAAGCCTTCTGAAATAAACTGTTCTATTTCATTTTTATTTAATACGGTTGCCATAAAGTTTTTTTGCTTTAATTTATCATCATTGAACAATAACTAGCCTTGCACTATCAATAAGTTAGTGCATTGCCTTTGGAACAAAGCGGAAAAAGAATATTAAAGCATTACGGTCATCCTCATAAAGCAAATATAAAAATAATCGACAAATTTGAAAAGAAATCGTGTTTTAGGAATTAAGGGTTAATCAAATAAAAGTTTATTAGATGGATTGGACATATTAGAATAATTATATAGTTTTAAGAATAGTAAAAAACAAAATGATTGATTTTTATTTTAGAGGATAAAACATCAGTAATAATTTCAAACACTCAATATTTCTTCAACCCATTAAACAATCATAAAATATGATTTCACAACTATTTATTGACATTGAAAATGCCTTCTACGCTCAAAGAATTTCAGCAATAAAAAAAGATGAAGAACAGTATCTAGACCTTCAAAAGGATGAATTTCTAAAAGACTTAGCAAGTTTTTCAACAGGTTGTGCTGGATATTTTATCGAAATAAAACCTGCCAATGAAAACTTCATACAATTACATATCTATGTGAATGATGCTGACGATGCTGCTACTATTTTTAAAATTATTGCTACCTCCGAATATACACAAATCATTAAAAAGCTACGTTTTTTTCATAAAGGCGGGCAAGCAAATGGGACAGTCGAGCTTTATTTTAGTGAATTATTATCATACAATTCTTTTCCGAACTTAGCCTTTTTTTATACACAACATTATTCAAAAGATGGTTCTTTAATTGCTTCGATGGATGGAGGATTCGATGAAGGGGGACTAGGTGGTAAAATTTTGGATTCAATGCCACAATTAAGAGCTTTAAATTTAGTGTCTGCCCCTAATGAAAATTTCTTTCAAAGGGAATTTCATCCTATTGAAACATTAGAAGTGCGAGCAGGCTATGACAATAATAACTTTATTGAAAGGCTTTCTGTAGCTAATTGTTTCCCAAAATTAAAACATTTTAGTTATCAAGATATTAATATAGAGTTTAATCAAATTCCTGAAGATTCAGTATTAGCATATGAAGTTATTGAGAAATTCATGGAATCGAAAAACTTTCCTGAATTAGAGGTGCTAAGTTTAATAGAACTGAAACTAACTGAAAAACAGTTAGAAAAGCTAAAAAATACTCATTTAGGGAGAACGATTAAAACACTGGTATTGGCAAATCAAAGGGATGAGGGATATGAAAATTCTGAAGAATATAGACAGAAAAGAGATTGGTTTATCAATACATATTTTTCTTACTAATTCGGATACTCGTCTAGTATAAGTAACGCTGTAAAAATACAAAATCTCCCTTCTACTCTCATTGAGTAAAAGGGAGATTTATATTATATCGTTTTAAACAATTAGAGATTTCCTATCGGGAAGCTTACTCCTACATTTATACCCAAATTTCTGTTCATGCTGTTACTAGTGGTAGATTTTGTAGCATCTGTTAGGCCTAAACCATAACGAGCATCTACATTCAACCAAATTTGGTCTGCTAAAGCATAGTTAAACCCTCCTCCTAATGTTACACCAAAATCAGTACTCGAAAAATTTTGTCCGTTTGGATTCAAATCAATACCATTTTTGTCTTTGGCATTTAATAAAAAGTTTACGTGAGGCCCAACAAACAATTTTGGTCTAAAAGAGCCTGCTGTGTTTTCACCTGCGAAATAATAAGTAAACAACACTGGCACTTGTAAGTAATTCAAATTGATTGAATTGTCTACATTTTTCACCTTTGCGCCCAATTCATTATATAATACCTGTACACCTACGCCAAACCAATTTTTACTACTGTAGTTGAAAAATGCTCCTGCTGCGAGTCCTGTTTTAGTGGAGGTATTATCGTTTGAAGATAAATTAGAAAAATTTACACCAGCCATTGGGCCAAAAGATAAATTTTGTGCTTTCGATAAGCTAGCCACTAATAAAATAGCTACAATGAATAAACCTGTTTTCTTGTTCATAACTTTAATGGAATAATTGAATGATAATTAATTACTGTTGATGGTATTAAAAATATTATTCCATTGTTGGTTCATAGCTGATTTGGCTATGATTGGTTATAAATAAAGAACTGGGGTTTACTGAAATTCCCCAAAATTCCCCAAAATACACACAGTAACAAGCTTTTTTATGTTTCGATAAGTATTAATCCTTAATTTTGTAGCTGAATAATAAAATAAGACTTAAAAGCATTAACAGGTGTTTAATGTGGTTATTCACATTTTGATAAACTCATGAAAAAAATCAATTCTTATAGAACACTCTTTGGTGCAACAAAAACAACTGAGCTTTCTGAATTAAAAAAAACATATAGAAATCTGATAAAAGAGTGGCATCCTGATAAAATTCAAGATAATGAGGAGCTACAAGCACAAGCCGCGGTGAAGAGTAAGGTAATCATTGAAGCCTATAATCTTTTGGTAGGTATTGCGCCAGAAACACATTTGGCTAATGCAGAAGAGTACACTCGTATCACAACAACTTCTATCATTGAAGATTTTGATTATAAAGATGAAACGTTAAAAATCATCTTTCAAGATAATGTGGTATATGAATATTTCGGTGTGCCTAAAAATACTTATGTGAAGCTTGTTAATGCTCCATCATTGCCAAGATTTGCCAAAAGACATATCTTTCATTCTTTTACTTATAGAAATGTGAGTAAGTAGAGGCCTTCCTTATTTCTAGTGAGATAAGGATTTGTTGACGATTATAGGTTAACAAACTTAATCCTTCCTATAATAGGAAGGATTAAGTTTAATAGTAGATTTGCTACATCATCCTAGCCTTTATATGCTCCGTTTCAGCATTAGATATAGCGTCTTGAAACTTCATTGCATGGGCTTTTATAGTCCTAATATTGTATTTTTCCTTTTCCAGTTCCTTTACCATTGCTAAATAATAGCCGTTTGCCACTTTATTATATTGCTTAACAGCCAAGCAGGCAGAACTTTTCGTATCTATTTTACCGATGTATTTTTCTACCAAAGCGAAAAACTCCTCTGCTTTTTTCAAATTTTTCCCTGCATTTTGTACAAGTTCTAACAATTCTGCTTTCGTCAGAGACTCTGCCAGTTGGACAGCCGAAATTTGTTCTAAGGCAACCGTATAATGTTCTGATACTTGCTTAGAGTCTTTTTCTTCTAGTTCTGATTGTGTTTGGGCAAACAAATTTATAGCGCATGAGACTAATATTGCCCAATAAGAAAATGTGAATAATAGTTTTGAGATTTTCATGATTGTGTCAATTACATTTTACAAATAAATTACCTCGTTCTTTTCAAGTTTTATCACCTTTCTATTAGCTGGTGATTTAAGCTATAATGATTACCCATAAGGATATAAATAACTGATAATCAAGGCTCTTATTCCTAGCGAGGGACTTAAGTCCCTCGCTAGGAATAAGAGCCTCACGTAGTCAGGCTGTGACAT
>NZ_JBWKYN010000226.1:0-8070 GCF_059423785.1 Arcicella sp. GW458-12-2-14-TSB2
TTTACAGAATAAGAATAGCCATTCACAATATCTTGTGGACAAATTTTGCCCAAAATTCGGGATGACTCATGTTTAATTGATAGTTCCGCTATGAGCACAATGATAGATGCTCAAATTGAGAAAGTCCTTGTTTTTAGCAAGGGCTTTCTCAAAAAAAGTTAGAAGTTAAAGGTTAATCTGCCATAATAAAATGCTCCATTAAAACCGAATTGCTGTCCGCCCGAAGTACCCCAAGGTACTGTTCCCGTTTGGTTATTCGCAATGCTCAGTTGGTCTGGATATACATCAAAAATGTTATTTGACCCTAAGGTGATTCCTACAGACTTATTTAATTGATAATTCAATGAAACATCTGTGGTGGTCTTCGGACTAAAAACTTGGTCTCTTCCACCTGTTGTACTATTCAAATTGCTTTGAGTGGTATAAAAAGTATATTCACCAAAGCGAGTTACTACCACATTAGGCGTCAAACGTCCTATCGTATAGCCAGCCAATAAAACTATTTTACTTTGTGGCGTACCTCTTTCATAACGTCCTCTTTGTTGGCGGTCAAAGAAAATACGTTCTGATAGATACTGCCTAACATCCTCAGTACCCGACGACGTTAATCCACTTGGCACATGCACATTTGTTACTTCGGTATGAGTGAAATTACCCGCTAATGATAAATTAAGCGCTCCTGCTCCTACTTTGTTACGATAGGCTAATACCACATCGATACCTCGTGTACGGGTATCAATGGCATTTGCAAAAAATTGAGCCGCATTTACATCAGGATAATTAGCCAGCAAGTTTTTAACTAACTGTGCCGCCCCCTTAATCGTAGCATCGCTATTAGTGATTGAACTAAAATCAAAAGTACCCGTAAGCGTAATACGGTCTTTGATATTAATTTGATAAGCATCAACCGTAGCCGTAAAATGGCTAGCGATACGGCTAGTAAGACCAAGGCTAAAGTTATTAGAAGTTTCCGCCTTTAGGTTAGGAATTCCAAAAGACCTTGTAACATTATTATCATTGTTTGATACCAGTGATAGAATCAAACTGCCATCGGCCTGCGGAATAGAGGTAGTCGCTGAATAATATTTTTGCTGTAATGATGGAGCCCTAAAACCTGTACTTACGGCCCCTCTCAATGAAAGACTTTCTAGGATACTATTTTTATCATCAATCAATTTTATTGAAGTAGATGTTTTCCAAGTTAATTGGTCACCAAAATCACTATATTTTTCATAGCGTAAAGCACCTGTCAATAAAAATCTATCTGAAATTTCTGCTTCTACATCTCCATACAACCCTATACTATGGCGATACTGATTTTGTGCATCTGCAGGTTGATACCCAGGAAATACCTGTGCTCCTGCTGGTCTTACCCCTTTGGTTTTCCCCCCTACAGTACTGATGTAAGTAGTATCACCATAGTTTTTGTAAGACTTTTCTTCTCCTGCAATAATTTGATAGTTTTCTAAACGGTATTCTGCTCCAAAAGCTACGTTAAATGCTTTAATGGCTGAATTTTCAAAACGTTGAGTAAGACCAATATTGGTAGTATTCTGATTGAAAACCAATGCCCCACTATTGAACTTAGTAGGGCTTGATGTACCAATAGAGGCATTAATTGTATTCTGAACGGTATAATCTATTCTGTTGTGCCCAGAAGTATTACTAAAGTCAATATTCCAACCATTGGCTTTGCCTTTGATTCCCGCCGTAAAAGAGCCATCGACTAAACGTGCGGCATTTTCTCCTAAAAAACCTGTTGGATAAATCGTTGGGAAATAACGGCTTGAAACACTGTTAATTGTAGTCGTTCCATTTGGAAAACGATAGGCATTGTTTGCACTAATACTGTATTTTGAAGAAATTCCACCAAAAGCATACAACTCTACATCATTTCCCAAAGGCAAAGATGCATTGACAAATAAGCTGGCATTTTCTTGTTTACCATTCCCACTTTTCGCAGAACTATACCTATCAACAGACTTTTCTTTGGCATCTACTATTTCAGAACTTGTACCAACAGCATAAGGAAACCAGTACAATTTAGCTCCCGTTAAGCGGTTATTATATTCATAAAAACCTGAACGGTCGGTGGCATCTCGGTTATTAATTTGCCCAGATATGTTGATGAAGCCTTTTTCACCCAAGCGGAAACCATAATTTACGCCTGTCAATAAAGTAAAGCCATCTTTTTTATTACGATAGCTAGTATTGTATTCACCAGTTGTAATCGTCACTTGACCTTGGTCTACACTCGATTTTAGTACAATATTTATTACTCCCGCAATCGCATCTGAACCATATTGTGCAGCCGCTCCATCACGCAATACTTCTATTCTTTCAATAGCAGAAACAGGAATGGCATCTAAATCTGAGGATGAGGCTCCTTGAGCGGGCGTACCTAATACGTTCACTAATGCACTAGTATGACGACGCTTCCCATTTACTAAAATTAAGGTTTGGTCTGGCGCTACTCCCCTTAAAGCTAGTGGATTGATATGAGCTGAACCATCGCCACCCGTTTGTCTATTCGAGTTGACAGAAGGCGCAATAAAACTTAGTATTTGTGATAAATCTGTTCTACCTGTAGCAACAATTTCTTTGCTAGTAATTACATCCACTGGAACAGGTGTTTCGATATTGGTCCGAGCTTGGTTTGAACGAGAACCAATTACAACTACTTCACTAAGACCTTGCTGGTCAGCATTTAGCTTGATTGTCAACTGATTTTGACTACCAACTTTAATATTTTGTGTAGTAAATCCTACAAAAGAAACTATTAGTACATCTCCCGTTCTTGCTGAAATATTAAAATTTCCATCAAAATTGGAAGTAGTACCCGATTGTGTACCTTTTATTAGAATAGACGCTCCTGCTAATGGACTGTTATCTTTTGCATCAATTATTTTACCTGTGATATTATTACGTTGTTGTGCTACAACTGAGCCATATACGAAGATTAGGCTGAATAAAATAAGTATTTTTTGTTTCATTAGGGAAGGGATTAAGATGGAAAGGTTAAAACAGTCGTAATACTCATGGCAAGGTATTACGAACTGTCTTGGAGGTATGTTAGTTAATTGATGAAGCTTATTTCAAACTGGCAGTAGTAATATTTGCCTTTTCATAAGGATTAGGCTCGGCTATTAATCCGTCTAATACCTTATTGAATTTTTTGGTATAATCTTTAAAGTATTTACCTGTTACTTCACCCGTATAGCCTGTATAAATTTCACGAACATCTCCTTTTCTATCAATAATGATAGTGGTAGGAAAAGCCGCCATTCTATTCAACGCAGCGAGTTTTTCGGTAGCTACTTTTTTATCTGCAATACCTCCGAAAAGGATATCATATTCGATTCCAAAGAAATCTCTAAGTTTGCCTAAGGTATATTTGGCATATTCTAAATCATCTTTTTGCTCAAATCCTATGGCTATTGCTTCTACACCTCGTTGTTTATTGGCTTTGAACCAAGGAGCTAGAAAGCGAGTTTGGTCAGTACAATTAGGACACCATGTTCCTATTATTTCTACGATTACTACCTTGCCCTTATACTTATCATCACTCAGTGATACTTGTTTGCCTGTTAAATCAGGGAACGTGAAGTCTAGTTTTTTATAGCCTTCTTTCAAGAATGTGAGCTTATAAGGGTCTGGCAATGAAGCATTTTTATCTTTTGTGGCTTCAAATTTTTGGGTAATATAAATTCCAAAACTAATTTCACCATCACTTATGGTTGTTAAATCATCATTAATTTTGCCTTTGATAGCTACTGGACTTGGCCCTGTAAACCCTGAAAGATGGAATTCATTTCCCTGAATAGTTCCTTCAAGTTCACGGGTATCACCCACTACCGTCATCAAAACGCCTGTTAGTTTATTGCCTTTTTGTTCTAATTGAGCAATAGAATTGGCAGCATTAGGGTCTTTACTAATGATTTTCACATTCCATTTCCCTGTAACATTCGTTACGGGTTTTAAATCTTTTCCGGGTTCTACAAAACGATAAGTTTTACCAAACTCAGCCACAAAGGGTAAAGAGTTCCCTCTGAAATTAGGAACAAGGCTTTTATAAACGCCTCTGAAAGTGCCTTGCTCGTCAATTTTACCAATCAAAGCGGCATCGTAGGTATTCATTTTTACAAAAATACTATCGCCAGATATAGCCTTTACTTTGAAGTCATCTCGTCGACTTCCGTTCAATAAAGTCAGCGTTGATGATTCTATGGTCTTTCCTTTTATTTCAAAATTAAAAGGGACTCTAGTTTCATTTACCTGAAACTCTCCTCGCCATTTGCCTTCTTTTAAAGTAGGTTTTTCAACAGCAAAGGATGTGCTTGTCAATGAGAGTGTTAACAATGAAACATTGCACACTCCTTTTATAAAATTATTTTTCATGATTTTTTGTGTTAATCGTCCATCAAGATTTTGATGGACGAAGCTTTGTTGAAGATGATTAACTAAAATAAATTGATAAGCATCGGTCATAATAGACCAAATGAAACTTAACGAGCCTCACCATAGTATTAGGTTTAAATTGTTAAAGGATATAAAAAATAGAGCAATAAAAGGGTATACGTTTGGTTTAAGATAATTAGCTGTAATGCCGTCTATTTCTTTAAGAATCGGTCATCGGTCAGTGCTTTTAGAAAAGCCTCTAACTCCGTTATTTCTGTTTTACTTAGTCCCAAGGGGGTACTAAGGGATAAGTCCCTATTAAGTCCATTCTTCACAAAAGCATCAGGCTGGTTGTAATATTCTATTACTTCTTTTAAAGTCTTGAATACCCCATTGTGCATATACGGCGGTGTTATGGCTACATTTCGTAGGCCTGGGACTTTAAAATGCCCTAGATGACTAGAATCTTTCGTGATTTTATACCGCCCTACATCATTGAGCTTTTGCCCATCGAATAACCCTATATTTTTAAATCTATCCGCAGTAAAGTCTTCTCCTGCATGACAATTGGCACAATTAGCTTTACCAATAAACAGCAGGCGTCCTCTAATAGCCTCTGGACTCATGGCATTATCATCCCCATTGATATAACGGTCATAAGGAGTATTGGCAGTTTCTAAGGTTTTTTGATACGCCGCCAAAGCATCTCCCAAGAGCTTTTCTGTGGCTTGTGATTTATAAATTTTCTTGAACGCTCTACTATATACTTTATCTTCATTCAATCTCGATAAGGCCTGAACTATCGGAAGATTCATTTCTGTTGTTGATATAATCGGTTGAATAGCTTGCTCTTCTAAGGAATTGGAACGACCATCCCAAAACAAATGTATTCTACCAGCCAAGTTCATCGCAGAAGGTGTATTTCTGTCAGTCAAAATGCCGTCAACACCTACACTGAATTGCGTTGTATCAGCAAAAGCAAGTGCTGGTTTGTGACATGAGGCACAGCTTAATGTTTTTTTAGAAGATAATATCGGGTCAAAAAAAAGTTTTTCTCCGAGCGCTATTTTATTAGTAGGTTCATTTTCTTGCATCTGATACTGAAAACTCATCAATACAATACAAGCTACCGAGAGTATGCAGAAGCATTTTTTCATAATGGTAATTTATAGAAGAAATATAAAATCAGGAGAATTTAGAGGTGTTTTCTTATTACATTAAATATGTCTACACCTCTAAATTTTTCTAAAAGCATTTCAACACGCTATCTATCTGCCCATATCTAACGTATAAATACTTATTTTCCAGTAGCTTTAGCGGCTACATTGCCTGCTTGAGCCACCAAATTAACGTCTAACTCGAAGTCATTTTCAATAGCTTTGTCACCCAAGTTTTCAAAGAAGTTTTTTGAACGAAACTTAATGTCATACTTAGTACGGTCTACCAAAATTTTCGCTTGAGCTGTCGTTTTGTTTTTCTCTACTTTTACGATAGCTGGAAACTTCACATCATTCGTAATCCCTTTGATGGTAAGTTTGCCTGATATTTCATAGTTTTCACCTCCTTTCGCTGTGACAGCCGTTGTCACAAATTTAGCTTTAGGGAATTTTTCAACGCTAAAAAAATCATCAGCTTTTAGATGTCCCACTAATTTGGCATTATAATCTTTATCAGTTAAGTCCGTTACTGTCAACGACGTTAAGTCTATATCAAAAGAGCCACTTTTCAGTTTGTTATTTGAAATAACCAAATTACCTGCACTCAATGAAATGTTTCCTGTATGTGCCCCAGTTACTTTCTTGCCAGTCCATACTAATTTACTAGCCTGATTATCAACGGTGTATGTTACATCACTACCTTTATTATCATTTGTTGCTTTTGCACTGATTGCGAAAGTCAAAACACTTGTCAGAATTAGAACGATTTTTTTCATGTGAATAATTGAATTTGAGATTATATTATTTGATTAAATACCGAGTTTATTATTTGTATTATTTATTTAAAGCTACTTCTGAGGCAGGAACAGGTTCAGCAATAAGTTTATCTAATTCTTTGTTCCATTTTTTCACATACTGTTTAAAGTATTTTCCTGTTACTTCGCCCGTATATCCTGTATGGATTTGTTTTACTTTGCCATCTCTCCCGATGATAATGGTAGTAGGAAAAGCTATCATTTTATTTAAAGCTGCAAATTTTTCTGAAGCAACTTTTTTATCAGCAATCCCCCCAAACAAAATATCATATTGGATGTCGTACTTATCTCTTAGTTTTCCTAATGTATATTTTGCATAAGCTAAATCATCTTTCTGTTCAAAACCCACTGCGATGGCCTCTACGCCACGGTTTTTATTAGCCTTGAACCAAGGTGAAAGAAATTGAGTTTGGTCTGTACAGTTTGGACACCAAGTACCGATAATTTCTACAATAACCACTTTCCCTTTATATTTTTCATCGCTCAGTGATACTTGTTTCCCATTCAAGTCAGGCAAGGTGAAATCTAGTTTTTCATATCCTTCTTTTAAATACGTTAACGTATATGCATCAGGCAATTCTGCATTTTTATCTTTTACCCCTTCAAATTTTACGTTGTTGTAAATACCCAAGCCCACTTCTCCAGTAATACTTTTATCAGGATTAATTTTTCCACGAATTAACCAAGGGCTTGGTCCTGAAAAACCTGTCAGTGTAAATTCATCTCCTTGTACGATACCTTCTAATTCTCGTGTATCGCCAGTTACTTTCAAAAATACACCTTTTAGTTTATTCCCTTTTTGTTCAAAAACCGCCACTTGGTCAGCTACGGGCTCTTTGCTGATAATTTTAATAGCCCATTTCCCCGACAAATTATGGTTTGCCTGAATCTCTTTAGCAGGTTCTACAAAACGATACGTTTTGCCAGATTCTGCCGTAAATGGAAGGAAATTTCCTTTAAAATTTGGAACAAGACTTTTATAAACTCCTGACAAGGTGCCATCATCATTTATTTTTGCTACTAAGGCAGCATCATAAGTATTCATTTTGATAAATACTGAATCATTCGCAATTTGCTTTATATGAAAATCGTCTCTACGTGAGCCATTTAACAACGTGAACGTTGCGTGTTCAGCATCTTTTCCTTTAACTTCAAAATTAAAGGGTACTTGTACCTCGTTCACTTTAAATTCACCACGCCATTGGCCTTCTTTAATAAATTTGGTTTGTGCTTCGGCAACATTGAATGCCAGTGAACCTATTGTTAAATAGGTGAGTGATAAAAATTGCTTCGTAGTTTTCATTTGTTTTAGTTTATTAATTATCCTATTAAATATATAGATTTAGTATATTATATATTCAAACAATTATTTTTGATGAAAAGTAGTCATCAAATACTAAACATTTTGGATTGATAATGGCAATGAGGCAAACTCACATCCACATCAATGAATGTTAACTCATGATAAAAAAAACTGATTGTATGTACGATTTATCGTTAGAATTAGGATGGGGCACCTTGTTGGTGGCTAACAGGTTGCCAGAAGATCATCGAGCCTACTCTCTCCCTTCGTTCTTTATAAATCTATTTATTCTATGGACAAAGTTAATTAATTTAATTTGACAAAAACAAATCTTTATTTAAAAAAATGCAAAAAAGTATTTTTTATCATTTCAAAAACACTGAAAATACTTATAGCC
>NZ_JBWKYN010000227.1:0-8029 GCF_059423785.1 Arcicella sp. GW458-12-2-14-TSB2
ACAGCTATAGTATAAAATCCTCCAATAAATATACAAAAAACTCCGATAATTAAAGTTTTTATTTGATTTATAGTTTTTCGTAATATGCTAAAGTATTAGCGACATCACTCCATTCTTTGATCTTTTCTTTTTTTAAGTACTCTTCTATCTGAGCAGTTTTATCATTCAGAATAGCCAAAATAGCTTTTTTGTCTTTTTTTGCTTTAGCCATCGTGCCATCTGCTTTCAAGATATAATAATAAGTATTGTGTAAGAATTTCTTGGTTTTAGTAGCGGAATTATAAAGCTTTTCTTCATACATCACTGCATTTTTATAGCATAGTAATTTAACTTTACCATCATACAATACTTCATAAAAAGTATTATTTGTTTGGCTATCAACAGCAGGAAAACCTTTTCTGAAAGTAATATTGAAAATGGTAAACTCATCAAAGGGATTCGTCACTACAAAAGCTTGGTCATTTCTTAAAAACTCAAGTGCACCCGTAGCAGTATTTAACCTTAGTGCATTGTAAGTAACAGTAGTACCATTTTTTAGTTTTATACTACCAGCAGCCCATTCTTCAGGAAAATAAGGATTTCCTTCTATTTCAACAGCATTGTTTGATAAAACAGGTTTGCCATTAACATCTTGTAGAAAATTACCAGAAGTATTTAGACCCTGCGCATTTACCGAAAGTACTTTACAGAGAATGAGTATTACAAAAAACGTTTTTTTCATTGTGTGGTGGAATTTTCAATTGAATAACTAAACTTAATGAAATTATTAATTTGATACAAATATTTAAAATCGACATTTTGACAATACTTACAACGATAGCTAGATGTTATTATTTAGAAATAAGCTCCTTATTTTTGTACCTTTGCGAAACCAAACGATATAGACTTTTGGAAAACAGTAAACAGTTTTAGAAGATGAAAGATACGGATAGAAGAACAAATGAACGAAATCCAAAAGATACAAAAAAAACAGAACGCCATTTTGAGGTAAGTGAATCAGGAGAATTGTTGACTTTTTTGTTGGACAAGATGCCCAATAAAAGTCGCCATAACATAAAATCTTTTTTAAAAGACAAGCAAGTATTGGTTGATAATAAAGCCGTCACACAATATAATTACGTACTGAAAGTAGGGCAGGTTGTTAATATTAAAAGTTCTAAAGCACCAGAAATACAAAAGTATAAAGGCCTTACTATTATTTATGAAGACCAATATTTAATCATCATTGAAAAACAGGAAGGGTTCTTATCAATTGCCACTGAAAAGCAAAAGCTTTATAATGCATACAGTACACTGAGTGACCATGTAAAAAAACAAGACCCAGCGAATAGAATCTTTGTAGTACATCGCCTCGACCGCGAAACGTCTGGTTTGATGATGTTTGCTAAAAGTGAAAGAATACAAAAGCTGTTACAAGAATCTTGGAATGAAACTATTCAACAGCGTACATATTTAGCTGTTACAGAAGGGGTTATTGAATATCCATTGGGTACTATTCGCTCGTATTTAGTAGAAAGCAAGGCATTGACGGTTTATTCTACTTCCAATCCAGCTATTGGAAAAGAAGCTGTTACACATTATGATACCATAAATACTAGTGAATTTAATACGCTAGTAAAAGTGAATTTAGAAACGGGCAGAAAAAATCAAATCAGGGTACATATGAAAGATATCGGACATCCGATAGTAGGAGATGAAAAATATGGTGCTAAGACTGACCCAATTGGTCGTTTGGGGCTTCATGCTTGGGTATTATCATTTGTACATCCGATTACTGATGAAGAGATGTATTTTGAAACCGAAGTGCCTAAAAAGTTTTTGAGTTTGTTTTAGCGTTTGTATGCTATGGAATAATTGAACATACGAGCGTGAAACTCTTTACCATTTTGAGTATTTAGAGGGGAATTATTTATTTTAGGAAATAAGTAATTCCCCTCTTTTTTTGTTACCAGTATTACATTATGTTTGTGTAAAGCTAATACATGATTACGTACTACAGATATAACACCTAAGAACCACGTCTTAGCTTTCTGATTTTCAATCCGCTGTATATATTATCAAATAGTTAAACCTCATAAAAAATGAAAATTTCGACAATCACCACCACTCTTCTCGGCTGTCTAACTTTGTTGACTGCTTGCAACGACAGCAAGAATACATCTAATGCTGTTTTTGATAAATTTGTTCCTACTACCAAGGAATACAAAAATGAACTAGCATCAATAGTCAAATCAAATCCTGATGAACTTCATTATACTTTTAATAAATTCATTGAAAAAGATGGTAAAGAATATCTTGATATTCAAATAAAAGGTGAGGCTTTTGAAGCAACAGGACTTGTATTAGTTAACAGCTGGAATAAACTTGAAGAAATAAAAAGTACGAATGGACTAGGATACGCTGGAGCAGAATTAAAAGGACTTGAATTAGTTGTTGTACCAAGTCCGTCAGGCGCCGATTTAGTGTATAAAGACTTAGAGGAAATAGTTGACTAGTTCAACATACAAAACAATACGTTAAATAATTAAACAGCACCATCGAGTGTAAATAAAATCCCCAAGATTATTAAAAAATAGTTTTATGAAATATCTACTCCCAATTATAGTTTTTCTTCTTTTAGTGGTGGCTTGCACTTCTACTACCAAAGACAATAGTAATAGTAAAGTTAAGACCGATAGGCTGGCTTCTATTAGCAACGAAATTGAGCTTCCCCAAGAAAAGGTAGATACTATTATTGATCTGAAAGATACAACTTTTCATTTTTCAACTTATAGCGTTAATGTAGAAACTGTTGATAGCGTAGAGATTCCTAATTTGTATAGTGATGCAGCTGTCCGAGAGAATATTTTGAATAATTATGATAATGCCTATAAGGCATTTAAAGGGTTGGAAGAGTATCTTAAAAAAACGCAGTCAATGTATTTTAAGCGAAATGGAAAAACTCTGACGATATCGCTAGCAAATGGGAAAACAAAAGAATTAAAAGATATTTCAAAGGATAATTACGATGATATTCTGTATACTTATGAGCATTTTTTTCCTAATATAAACACCTATTTGGTTAGAGGTCAATATTATGAAGGCAACTGCTATATGATTATAAATAGAAATACAGGGGAAGAAAAATATACAATAGGGGAAATTTATGCAGACCCTCAAATCAAAAATTTATTGCTATCAGTGAAGATTTGGGAGCACGCTATTCAAGTAATGGTTTAGAAATGTTTGAAATAAAAGGCGAAAAGTTTATAAAGAAATTTACTATTGATGGAGGAAGCTGGGGGCCAATAGCACTTAAGTGGATTAATGACTCAAGTGTTATTATGAAGGCTCATATAAGAACAGATGTAGATGACTATAGCTATCTTACTAAATTCTATAAACTGACGTTTCAATTCTTCTAATACTAGTCGTAGCCGTAATTAACAAAGCTTAAGTTATGATAATATTTAAGAAAATACTGTTAATCATTTTAATGGTTAGTTGCTCTAATGATGAAAAAAATCCAAATGATAATTTTCTTAAAAAGTTCAAAAATGACGATTTTACAAAATTTAGTGGAAATTCATTTTTTGTGAGAGGCTTTGATAAAGGGAATCCTATCGTCTTCGTTTATTCTGACGAGTGTAAACACCCCCTTGTAATAACTGTAAATAGCCAAACGAATACAATTTTAAAAATAAGTAAGCACCTACAAATAGATACTTGTAACATAAATACAATGCAAAAAGAAATGCTTACATTGAGTTTTTTAAAGTACAATATTAATTATTTAGAAGTAGATGAAAATTTAGATGTTTATATAAATGTAATGTTTGAAGAGAAACCTCCGCAGTTAGCACGTATTACAAATCCAGAGAAGATAAAGGGTAATTGGAAAAAAATTATTGATAATTGGTACGAATTAAGAAAGTAACGAAAAAGGCTTTCCGCTAGTCTTAGGTTCACCTACGACCTCAAAGGAAAAAGAGGGTCACGCTCGTCATATAAAAATAAGTCGACATTGAATTAATCATCCACAACGATTCTCAGTTGAATTAATAGCCATCCTTGAATCAACTAAATTTTAGTAGGTATTCTTTCTCAAAACCCCTAAATTTGCACTTTCTTTAGTAATTCAGCTATTTTGTTATCACTTTTTGTGAAAATGGCTGACAAACAACTATCAATCTGCTATCACCATGATTCATTTCTTCGGGAGTCACTCCAGCACAGTTTATGCCGTGCAAACGTATGCCATTATTTCAGATGAGGATATTCAAAAACTCTTTTGGCTTTTCAATAGTAAAAAAGACCATGCTTTTACTGTCGTAAACCAAGAAAATGCTACTTTGGAAGCCGTTTTTGTAGGTCCACGTGCAGCAATGATTACGCCGTGGAGTACCAATGCTGTTGAAATTACTCAGAATATGGGTATCGAAGGGATTATTCGTATTGAAGAGTTTAAAGCAGTTGACGAAGATTTTACGGAATTCGATCCGATGTTGTCGCAGAAATATACACAACTGCATCAGGAGATATATACAATTAATATTCAGCCAGAACCAATTATCGAGATTGAGGATATTGCTGTCTATAACAAACAAGAAGGACTTGCTTTAAGCGAAGAAGAAGTAGGGTATCTGAATGGTTTAGCAGAACGTTTGGGTCGTAAACTAACAGACTCGGAAGTATTTGGATTCTCACAAGTAAACTCTGAACACTGTCGCCATAAAATATTCAACGGTACTTTTGTGATTGATGGTGAAGAAAAACCAACTTCGTTATTCAAATTAATTAAGAAAACATCTGAGACTAATCCGAACGATATCGTTTCGGCCTATAAAGATAACGTAGCCTTTATTAAAGGACCACGTGTTACACAGTTCGCACCAAAATCAGCAGATAAACCTGATTTTTACGAAGAAAAAGAGTTTGATTCTGTTATTTCTGTAAAAGCAGAAACACATAACTTCCCAACTACTGTAGAGCCTTTCAATGGGGCAGCAACAGGCTCAGGTGGTGAGATTCGTGACCGTTTAGCAGGTGGACAAGGTTCATTGCCTTTGGCTGGTACAGCGGTTTATATGACTTCGTATTCTCGTTTAGACGAAAACCGTCCTTGGGAAAATGCCATGAACGAACGTGAATGGTTGTACCAAACACCAATGGACATTCTGATTAAAGCTTCAAATGGTGCGTCTGATTTCGGAAATAAATTCGGACAACCATTGATTACAGGTTCTGTGCTTACGTTTGAGCATGAAGAAGAAGCGCGTAAACTAGGCTTTGATAAAGTAATCATGTTGGCTGGTGGTATTGGTTATGGTAAAGAAAGTCAAGCGAAAAAACAAAAGCCAACAGTAGGTGATAAAGTAGTAGTATTGGGTGGTGAAAACTACCGCATTGGTATGGGTGGAGCAGCAGTATCTTCAGCAGATACAGGTGCATTTGGCTCTGGTATCGAATTGAATGCTATCCAACGTTCAAATCCAGAAATGCAAAAACGTGCTGCTAATGCGATTAGAGGTTTAGTAGAATCAGAACATAATCCAATCGTTTCTATCCATGACCACGGTGCAGGGGGACACCTAAACTGTTTGTCGGAATTAGTAGAAGAGACTGGAGGATTGATTGACTTAGATAAATTGCCAGTAGGCGACCCTACACTTTCGGCAAAAGAAATTATCGGAAACGAATCGCAAGAACGTATGGGCTTGGTGATTGGAGAAAAAGATTTAGAAACTCTTCAAAGAGTAGCCGACCGTGAGCGTTCGCCAATGTACACTGTCGGAGATATTACGGGCAATCATCGCTTTACTTTCGAATCGAAATCAACGGGTGCTAAACCAATGGATTTTGCGATTGATGATATGTTTGGTAGTTCGCCAAAAGTGGTGATGGCAGATAAAAACGTAACCCGAAATTACGCAGAGTTAGCTTATTCAGAAGCACAAATTCCTACTTATCTTGAGCAAGTATTACAATTAGAAGCTGTCGCTTGTAAAGATTGGTTGACCAACAAAGTTGACCGTTGTGTAGGCGGACGTGTGGCAAAACAACAATGTACAGGACCTTTACAATTGCCTTTGAACAATGTTGGAGTAATGGCCTTGGACTTCAAAGGAAAAGAAGGTATTGCAACTACTATTGGTCACTCGCCAGTAACGGCTTTGATTGATCCCGTAGCTGGTTCTCGTAACGCTATCGCTGAGGCATTATCAAACATTGTTTTCGCTCCGTTAAAAGACGGTTTAAAATCAGTTTCGCTTTCGGCTAACTGGATGTGGGCTTGTAAGAATGCTGGTGAAGATGCACGTTTGTATGAAGCGGTAAAAGGTTGTTCTGATTTTGCTATCGAATTAGGAATCAATATTCCAACTGGGAAAGATTCGCTTTCGATGAAACAGAAATATCCTAATGATGAAGTAATTGCACCAGGTACGGTTATCATTTCGGCAGGAGCAAATTGTTCAGATATTACGAAAGTAGTTGAGCCAGTATTACAAAGAAATGGTGGTGCGATTTACTATTTGAACTTATCTAAAGATAGCTTTAAATTAGGAGGTAGCTCTTTAGGACAAATTTTGAATAAAATTGGTACTGATGTACCAACCATTCAAGATTCGGCTTATTTCAAAACAGCCTTTAATACTTTCCAAGACTTGATTAAAGCGGGTAAAATAGAAGCAGGTCATGATATTGGTAGCGGAGGTTTGATTACTACTTTATTAGAAATGTGTTTTGCAGATGTAAACCTTGGGGCAAATATCGACCTTTCAGGTTTAGGCGAAGCAGATACTGTAAAAACTTTGTTCAACGAAAATATTGCTTTGGTATTCCAAGCAGATGCTTCTGTGGAAGCTGTTTTTGCTGAAAACAATATCAATATTGTTAAAATTGGTGATGTAGTAGAAGGCAATACTTTGGCAGTGAAAAACAATGAAGTATCATTCGATTTCGCTGTGTCTGAATTAAGAGATGTTTGGTATAAGACTTCGTTCTTGCTTGACTCAAAACAATCGAAAAACGGTACAGCTTTAGCACGTTATACAAACTACAAAAACCAACCATTAACGTATACGCTACCAACACAATTTACTGGTAAGTTAGCTGATAATCGTACACTTGCTACTCGCCCGAAAGCGGCAATTATTCGTGAGAAAGGTTCAAACTCTGAGCGTGAAATGGCCAATGCCATGTACTTAGCTGGTTTTGACGTAAAAGATGTACACATGACCGACTTAATTGCTGGTCGTGAGACATTAGAAGATATTCAGTTTATCGGTGCAGTAGGAGGGTTTTCTAACTCAGATGTATTGGGTTCTGCAAAAGGTTGGGCTGGTGCTTTCTTATATAACGAAAAAGCCAATACGGCTCTTAAGAAATTCTTTGCACGTGAAGATACACTTTCAGTAGGGATTTGTAATGGTTGCCAGTTATTTATGGAATTGGAATTGATTAATCCAGACCATGAAGTACACGGCAAAATGCACCACAACGAATCGCATAAACACGAAAGTATTTTTACGTCGGTGACTATCCAGCAAAACAATTCTGTAATGCTTTCTACTTTAGAAGGAACTACTTTAGGTGTTTGGGTATCGCATGGAGAAGGCAAGTTTGTATTACCTTACGAAGAAGGAAAATACAACATTGTAAGTAAATATGGTTATGAAGGTTATCCAGCCAATCCAAACGGTTCAGATTTCAACACAGCGATGATGTGTGATGCCACAGGTCGTCACTTAGTAACAATGCCACATATTGAACGCTCAACTTTCCCTTGGAACTGGGCAAGCTATCCAGCTAATCGTAAAAATGACGAAGTAAGCCCTTGGTTAGAGGCATTTGTAAATGCTAGACTTTGGATAGATGCTAAGAATGAAGTGAAATAAGAATATGAAAATAAGTATAATAAAAAGGAAGCTTTCGGGCTTCCTTTTTTGTTATACCTATTTTAGTTTCTTTACTAATATGATTAACAATGGTTTTATCTCCTTTATTTAGTGTATTTAAAACACCTATATTAAAAAAATAAAGAACAATA
>NZ_JBWKYN010000228.1:0-7979 GCF_059423785.1 Arcicella sp. GW458-12-2-14-TSB2
GACTTAAGTCGCCCGCTAAGAGAAAAAAGGTTGTAATTATCTTATCAAAGGTCAAAAATAAGAACTTACCATTACTGAATACCTTTCAACAAACCGTCCATTAGTACATCAATATCGTTCATATCATTATAAAGATGTGGTGCAAGCCTGATAGATTGTCCTCGGAACGAAACAAACACTTTGCGTTCTTGTAAGGCAGCTTGAATTTTTTGGTAATCTATATGCTCAGGAATCCTGACACCTACTAAATGGCTACTTCTGTAAGGTTTTTCTTCTACCCAGTAGCCATGTGCTTGTAAAATGTCCAAAGGTTCTTTCAACAATTCATCACAATAGTTATTGATAGCATTCACACCCCAAGCATTGATTTGTTCTATCGCCGCAGTGAGCATAGGGTTTAAAATAAAGTTACTTCTTTCACCCATGTTGTATCTATCCGCTTTGGCTCTATACTGAGTTTGGTAATTAATCAAATTTTTAAAATCCTCAGAACCCACCCGATTTATCCAGTTACGTTCCAAGGGATTGCCCTCATCGAAAAAAGCTCCGAAATAGGCTACACCTGCTGAATAAGGGCCTAAAAGCCATTTATACCCGGGATTGATGATGGCATCGGGCTGTACTTTTTGTACATCAAAAGGCATCGCTCCGATAGACTGTGTGCCATCCAATACCAACAAAGCACCTACCGAACGGCAATGTTGACCAATGATTTCGGTATTAAAAGAAGTGCCATCAGCCCAGTGAGTAGGTGATACTACTACTAAACAAGTGTTGCTAGTGATGGCTTCCAACAATTTTTCATTCCATATTTTACCCCTATTTTCTAAGGATGCTGGCGGATGAACTACCCTCATTTTTAAACCTAAATTGATAGAAACCTCTTCCCAAGCATATACGTCTGAAGGGAATTCTTCGCTGACCATCACAATTTCTTGCCCTGCTCGTATATTGGGCTTTCTATACAAGTTTTTAGCCACGATTGCCATGCCGTAGGACGATGAGGGTAGTAACACAATACGCTCAGGGTCGGGACAGTTAATCAGTTTGGCATAAGCTTGTTTAACGGGTTCGGTCGTTTCAAAAAAGCTTTGTGAAGTAATGTTTTGAGGTTGCGTTTTTCGCAAAATTCCTTGAATACCAGCTTCTTCTACCGATTTAAGATTGGGTGCCATGGTGGCACAATTGATATAATGAATACCTTCTTCAAGGCTAAAAAGATGTTTTTGACTGGATAAACTCATTTTGTTGATGTTATATTGAAAGGTTTTCAAAAATACATATTCTTGACGATTTTAAGCTATAAATGATTTGTACAACACAAAAAGGTGTAATTTTGAGTATGCGTATAGATGAATCAACCATAGAACGAATCCGACAAAGTGCTGATATTGCCGATGTAATAGGCGATTATGTTTCTTTGAAGAAGAAAGGAGCAAACCTTTGGGCTTGTTGTCCATTTCATGGCGAAAAATCACCATCCTTTTCAGTATCGCCTGCTAAAGGTATTTATAAGTGTTTTGGTTGTGGAAAAGCTGGAGATGCTATCCGTTTCATCATGGATATTGAAGGACTTGGATATGGCGAAGCTTTGCGGCATTTAGCCAAAAAGTATGGCATTGAAATCCAAGAAACACAGCTTTCAGACGAACAACAATTAGCACAGAATGAACGTGAAAGTTTACTGATTGCGCTGAATTATGCTAAGAACTATTATCAAGATAACCTTTTTCAGCACGAAGAAGGGAAAAATATAGCCTATCCATATTTTAAAGAAAGAGGATTCTCAGATAAAACGATTCGTACGTTTGAATTGGGTTATAGCCTAGATAATTGGGATGCTTTTACGAAAGAAGCTGTCAGGAATGGCTATAATATAGATATTTTAGTAAAGGCTGGCTTGACGATTTTGAAGGGCAATGAGAACGAGACTGTTCAGCAAAATCAGAAAACCTTTGACCGTTTTAGAAATAGAGTAACTTTCCCTATCCACAATGTATCAGGAAAAGTAATTGCTTTTGGAGCAAGAATCCTGAAAAATGATAAAACGCAGGCAAAGTATTTAAATTCCCCTGAGACAGAGGTTTATCATAAGTCGAATGTACTTTACGGAATTTACCAAGCCAAAAATGCTATTCGTACCAAAGACGTTTGTTATTTGGTAGAAGGTTATACCGATGTTATTTCTTTGCATCAAGCAGGTATTGAAAACGTAGTGGCATCGTCTGGAACATCTTTGACGATAGAACAGATTCGTTTGATTGCTCGTTTTTCGCAGAATATTACTGTTTTGTACGATGGCGACCCTGCTGGTATTAAGGCGTCGTTGCGAGGAATGGACATGATTTTGGAAGAAGGACTTAACGTAAAGTTGGTTGTTTTTCCAGAAGGCGAAGACCCTGATAGTTACGTTCAGAAAATCGGTTCGGATGCTTTTGTAGAGTATATACAAAAAACCGCTAGCGATTTTATTACTTTTAAAGCAGAATTATCACTCAAAGAAGCTGGAAGTGACCCTTTCAAAAGAGCCGAGTTGATAAAAGACATGGTGGCTAGTATTTCTAAAATTCCTGATTCTATTAAAAGGTCAGTATTTTTTCAGAAAACAGCTAATTTGATGCAGATTGATGAAGGGATTTTAATTGCCGAAAGCAATAAGATTTCTTTAGAAAGAAGCAAACAAAGAGAAAAGGATAACCAAAGAGATGCCAATCGTCAGCGATTACAAAACGATTTACCGTCAGGAGTAACCCTTAGTAAACCTGAACCCAATGTAAATTTTGATGATTTACCAAGCTTTTCAGAAGAAGATGAGTTTTCGGGTTTTGTAGATTATAATGTTAAAAAGGATTTAGAAAATAATGTTCAAAGTCTGGATTCATCAGTTAATAAAGCGACGCTTCAAGGACTTGCATTACAAGAAAGAGAGTTTATTAGACTTATAGTTTGTCATGGAGATAAGATTGTTGATAAAGAACAAGCTCCTGAATATACCGTTATTCATTACTTACTAGATGAAATTAAAGATTTAAATTTTGGCACACCTCTTTATCAAAATATACTTAACATTTGTAGGGAGAAACTTTTACAAGGAATAGTACTCAATACGGAGTATTTTTTAAAAAATCAAAATTCAGAAATTCAAACTGAAGCAATAAACTTATTTGCAGAAACAGAGCGTTATAGTGCCTCTGAAGAATGGATTAAACATGATATTCATATCCCAACGGAACATGAAAAGTTACCTGATTTAACTTTCCAAAATCTACTAAGAATACAGATGGCTTTTCAAAAAGATGTAATAAAAAATTTAATATTACAACTACCAAATCTAGAGAAGGACCAAGTTGATCAAATAATAAAATTGATAGACTCATATAACCATCGAGTAAAAGAGATATCCAAAATTTTAGGAACAGTGGTTTCTAGGTAAATTTATAGAAAAATATAACTTTAGTTAGAATTAGGAACCGTAGTTGGAAGATAGAAACAAAACAAAGACAATGACAAAGACATTATATTTGGTTCGCCATGCCAAAGCCTCAGACTCAGTTAGCCCTGATTTAATCCGTCCACTGACCTCAAGTGGCATGATTGATGCCGCTAGAATGGGAAGAAATTTATCAACCAAAATCAATCCCATAGATTTAATCATTACTTCCAATGCTGAACGTACACAAATGACTGCTAAAGTACTTTCTGAACAATTGGGTATTGCTGACGAAAAGATACATTTGTTGAGTGATTTGTACGAAAGCTCGCCTAAACACTACTTGGATGCAGTAAATGCCATTCCTGAAAATATAAATGCTGTAATATTGGTTGGTCATAACCCAAGTATCAGTTATTTCGCAGAATACCTTACCCATGCTGATATTGGCTCGATGCCTACATGTGCAGTTGTAGGGATGAAAATAGAAAATTTAGCTTGGGCAGAAGTAGGTAAAAAGTCAGGAGATTTGATATTTTATGATTCGCCAGAGAGTATTTTGGGGTATAATATATAATGGTTGAATACTTTTATATCGTTTTAACGTAGCGTGTGTCTTCACATGCTACTGAACATTTATAATAGAAGTAAAAATATTTAGAATGGTAAGGTAGCAGTCTATTTTTTAGTAAGTTGTAAGTGTACAGATTTTACAAAGTCCACCGAAGTCTCTGCTATATCTGCGATTTGCTCAAAAGGTAAATTTAGTTTCTGAAGCAAGTTAGTAACAAACTTTGTCAGTTCTCTTTCACGAGCAGTTGCTTCTCCTTTGTCAAGACCTCTTAAAAATAGAACATCTCTTTCTTCTTTGATATATTCTGCGATACTGTCCATAGCAATTTTTAAATTTAATTCTAAGTTACGCAATTGTGCTAAAACACGCAACTGATTGAAGTATCTACTTAACGAAAGTTCTCCTTTGGTAGTTTCCTTGACACGGCTGATTATCTGTCTTAATACATTATCGGGCTCTTCTCCCTCGAAATTTGCTAAAATACTTAAAACAATTTCTTCAGGCTTATCCGAGTTGAGGAAAATATGATAATTAAGCTCTGAAAGTGAAATAAGTGGAAAACTGAAATGTAACTGTTCTCTGATAAGTTGAGTAGGCATTGCTGGCTTATCTTTACCAAGAAAAATAACAAATTGTTTTACGGGCATTTTATACTTTCTTTCCAGCATAAAGTAATATTCGCCCATACGATACACCATTTCGGGTTCATCTTTTACTTGAAACTCAATTTGTAGTATAAAAATGTTACCCTTATCGTCAGTAATTTTCTTTAAAGTGTCAGGTTTACGTTCTTTGGTATGTTGAATATCATCAGGCAGTTCCTCCATAATAACAGCTTTAATTTCGAGTACATTTTGCATGATACTCGAAATCACAGCTTCAATGTTTTCTTTGAAAATCTTGTCGTATTGGCTTGATTGAGGTTTATCCTTTTTTGCTCCCATGTAGAAAAGGTATTAAAAATCAGTTGATTTATTATGTTTTCGGCTTTGCCGTAGTGGTGTCTTCACACACTACCGATTTCTTTGTACACTCATAGACTACATTTATTTGTGGGCTTAATAGAAAGAATTAGAACAATCGTTTTTATACTTGAAAACTATTATTCATTTACTCAATCCTTAGTGCAACGATAAACTATCTCTTAATGCTACATCTTTTGGACTATGCTTTGTCCAATAATCGCTTAGGAGAGTTTTCTTTAAAATAGCTTTAGTTGTCCAAGTTTTTCCTTGATTAACATTATGTTCCGTCCACCCCATAATTTTATATGGAAAAGTTTTTTGAAAAACTACTTCTACTGAACGAGATTTTTCTGGGTAAGTAATAGAAAATACCTTTAGCTTTTTCTCCGTAAAATCTGTTCCTGTATAATCTTTTAATGCAGTTTTAGCCGACAATACTGTTGGTAATTGATGAGTTAATTGTGAATAACTAAAACTTGGAATCATCTCAATATCACCATCAGGTAAGGTTGCAGGTGAAAGGCGAATTCTACTCCAAATTTCATCTTCCAACCAAGCTCTTTTTAATTCAAAATCTTCTTGTACTTCTTTTTCAGTATAGCTTTTTCCTTCTATTTGATAAGCTCTATTCTTGTTATTCAATTGCAAATAAGCCATTCCGTTCCAGTCTTGCAAAGAAGTAGCTACTTTCAATGCGTGTGGAAAAGCCTTTGTATCGACAGGAGAAAAAACAGAAGTCATCAATGAATAATCATTAATACCTGACAGAAATTTTTCTGTAATATTTACTTTCAGCACACTGGTAGCATCCGATTTATTATCCGACTCTAGTTTTACTTGTTTATCAGTTCTAAAATTTTCTGTTACAAAAATCATGATACTTTCCCCCACAGAACTTTGTCCATTATTATCTTTTTGCAAAGCATAGCTATTGATTTCCGCTTTGTTTTTATACCAATAAGCGGCAAAAACTTTATCAGAAGCCGTAGGCATTGAAAGCGAAGTAACGTCGGGCTTTTTAGGCGCTTGTTGATAAATAGTAGCACCATTGGCAAAAGCATATACAACTGCCAAGGTAACACAGATGGCTAAAAAGTTATTTCTGATGAAGTGATTCATAAAATAGAAATTTCAAAGATTGATATGAGCTTCAATTTACACATTTTAGATAAATTCCGTATCTTGGAAAAAGAATAATTACTTCTTCCCATTTCATTCAACATTCTTCAATTATTAATTAAAATGAAAAAATATTTACATTACTTTATCGCCTCCTCAGTTTTAATATTAACTGCCTTTCAGGCTCATTCCCAAATAGAAAAAGCACCACCGAGAGCAGAAGGCGAAGGTCAATACAATCGGATGATTATCCGTGGTGTAAACCTTATCAATGGTACAGGTTCTCCGATGCAAGGCCCTTGTGATATAGTAGTCGAGAAAAATAAAATCGTTGAAATCAAAGTAGTTGGGTATCCGGGTGTTCCGATAGACACTAAGAGTCGCCCAAAACTGAATGATGGCGATAAAGAATTAGACTGTACGGGCATGTATATGTTGCCAGGTTTTGTAGATATGCACGGACATATAGGTGGAAAGTCGCAAGGAACACCTGCTGAATATGTTTATAAACTATGGTTGGGACATGGCATTACCACCATCCGTGACCCTTCGGCTGGGAATGGTTTAGATTGGGTGTTAGATCAAAAGGCAAAATCTTTGAAAAATGAAATTACAGCACCAAGAATTTTGGCATATACAGCTTTTGGAATGGGAGCCAAGGAAACCATTTCAACCGCAGAACAAGCGAAAGCTTGGGTAGAAGAAAATGCCAAAAAAGGAGCTGATGGTATAAAGTTTTTCGGAGCAAGACCAGAAGTAATAGAAGTGGCCATTAAAAGAAATAAAGAATTAGGCTTACGTTCGGCATATCATCATGCACAAGTGGATGTGGCTCGTTGGAATGTTTTGAATTCTGCCAGAGCGGGACTAACTTCTATGGAACACTGGTATGGTTTGCCTGAGGCACTTTTTGAAAGCCAGACGATTCAAGATTATCCAGCAGATTATAATTATAGTAACGAACAAAATCGTTTTGAAGAAGCAGGTAAACTGTGGAAACAAGCAGCCAAGCCGGGGTCAAAACGATGGAATGAAGTAATGGATGAATTGCTAAAACTAGATTTTACCATCGACCCTACTTTTAATATCTACGAAGCCAATCGTGAATTGATGTTAGCACGCAGAGCCGAATGGCATGAAGAATATACGATGCCTCAATTATGGCGTTTTTATCAGCCTTCGCGTATTTCACATGGTTCATACTGGCAAGAATGGGGCACAGAGCAAGAAGTGCAGTGGAAAGAAAATTATAAACTTTGGATGGCATTTATCAATGAATATAAAAACAGAGGAGGGAGAGTAACGGCTGGGTCTGATTCAGGCTTTATTTTCCAGCTATATGGCTTTGCTTATATCCGAGAACTAGAATTATTAAGAGAAGCAGGTTTTCATCCTTTGGAAGTAATTCGTGCAGCAAGTTTAAAAGGTGCTGAGGCATTGGGAATGGCTGATAAAATAGGAAGTATTGAAGTCGGTAAATTGGCAGATATGGTGATTTTAGAAGAAAATCCGCTAAAAAACCTAAAGAACCTTTACGGGACAGGAGCTATTAAGTTGACAGATAAAAATGAAGTAATTCGAGTGGGAGGTGTAAAATATACTATTAAAGATGGCGTAATTTATGATGCTAAAAAACTGTTGGAAGATGTACGTAAGATTGTAGCAGATGCTAAAAAGAAAGAAAACTTCGAGATTTTTCAACCGGGATTAGAGAAGAAATCAGGGGCGAAAGTACAGGGGAGTAAGGAGTAGAGATAAGATTGTTAAATTCTAATTCTTACTATTAATGGGTAATTTAAGTCATAAATGATTATTTATATGTTTGTAAGTATCTGTTATTCAAGCCTTATCACTAGCGAGGGACTTAAGTCCCTCGCTAGTGATAAGGCTT
>NZ_JBWKYN010000229.1:0-7977 GCF_059423785.1 Arcicella sp. GW458-12-2-14-TSB2
ATAAAATTAGCTTAAATGTACATAAATAGTCTTTAAACCAAGCGTTGAAGCCCTCATCTCTAGCGAGGGACTTAAGTTCCTCGCTAGAGATAAGATATTGATTATTAGTTATTTATATACTTGTGGGTAATCAATAGGACTTAAGTCACCCGCTAATAGAAAATATCTTCATCTGCATGATGTAGTGTTTTCACTACGTCACAGTGTCGGGTAATGTTACATTGCCTCCTCAAATAAACTTTTGTCTTACGCCGTTGCCCTCAGAGAAGGCCTGACACGCCGACGTTGTGAAAAACACTACGCGAGTGAGGGTTTAAACTTAAATAACTAAAACATAATTATGGAGAAACTAACAATTATCTTTTTGCTTTTGACAAGCAATATGCAAGTCTTTTCTCAACACAAAAGCCCGAACAACAAAATAGATATTGACTTTATTAATACAAAAAGGAAACTAGCTAAAGATTTAATGAGGGATTATTTTCTTTATAATTGTATTAATGATGGCTTGTTAAACAATGGCGATGTTACTTTCCAGAAAGATAGAACGAAATTACTATATAACGCTTGGATAAGTTATATTCAAAAAAAAGATTTAGAAAAAATAGATGCATATGCTAAAAAAATAGGTGGGGATGTTTTTTTCAACAGTAAAGATGTAAAGAAACAAAGATTATTTGGGTTATGTATTGATAAGTCAAGGAGTAAGGAGTTTGAAGAAATGATAGATAAAATTTCAAAACGAGAGTTTCTTGGGCAGGGAAAAGAAGATTTTTAACACTGGCAATATTGATATAAGTGTTTCCATAGCGTCACTTATACCAAAAAGGATTCAGATTTTAACTGAATTAAACAAAGTATTGTAATTATTAAACTAATATTTGATATAACAGATAATAATATTTTTAAAAAAATGATAAAAAAAATCGTATTACCATTGGCATTAGTGATGTTTATAACAAGTGAAGTAGATGCTCAAACTAATATCAATCAAAAGGACAAGAATGGTAAAAAAACAGGTCTTTGGATTGAGAATGGTATGCATGGTTTAGAAGAAGCCTATTATCAAGATGGGAAATATAATGGTTTTTATAGGTCATATTCAAAGGGTAATAAATCACGTCTCAGCTCATTTGGTAGTTATTTGAATGGAAAAATGAGTGGTGATTGGTACTTTATTGATGATAAAAGCCATGTCTATATGTCTTGTGAAGATATTAAACCCAACAAAGACTTATTTGTCAATGGCGAAGATAATAAGAAAGTGATGCCTTCGAGTAAGGCTTATGTTCGTGTCTATCATGATAATGGTAAAGTTGAACAAGAAGGTTTAGCTATATTTGATTCAGTAGAAATTGAATTTTATGGAATAGGAAAGTGGGTTTTTAGAGATGAAAATGGAAAAGTAATAGAAACAAAGAATTTCCATAAGCCTACTTTGATGGACTGATTATCCGCACCTCGCTTGGCGTAGTGTTTTCACTACGTCACAGTGTCAGGCAATGTAATATTGCCTCCTCAAATAAACTTTTGTCTTACGCCGTTGTCTTTTAAGAAGACCTGACTCCCCGACGTATTGAAAAACAGAACGCAGAACTGAAGAGTTGTAAATGTATAAAACAAAGTACTATAAACCTTTAAATCTAACTTATCATGAAAAAAAAACTAACAGCTATTTATAGCTTTTTACTGCTACTCTTTTATAATCACCTAATTGGACAAAATATAGATAAATACAAAGATAAAGTAGATAATTTGTCTTTTACTTATTACGCATTGCAACCGCAATCAAAAGTTGTAGGAGTTCTTGTATTACTTCCTGGGTCTGGAGAAAACCCCAAAAGCATTTTTGGAAAGACAAGTCTTGCCCAAATTATGGCGAACAATGGATATTTAATATTAGCACCTGAACTTCACAATTCATTATTTGCAGACCTAAGCACCATTAAGGAATTAGACAAAATATGCAAAACACAGTGCGATAAATATAAGGTATCAAGCCTTATGATAGGGGGCTTTTCATCGGGAGGTGCTGTTGCTGTTGGATATGCTGAGTATCTAGTAAAATCGGATATGTCAAATATATTAAAAGGAGTTTTCACAATTGACCCTCCGCTTGATTTAACTCGGTTGTATGCTTCTGCACTAAGAAAAATAAATTATAGATGTAAGGGTTTAATCATTAAAGAAGGATACGCCATTAAAGGGATATTAGAAAATTCTTTAGGGGGCTCGCCTGATTCCAAACCTGAACAATATTTAATTCACTCTTCTTATACTGCAAACGACAGTGAAGGTGGAAATGCAAAATATTTAAACAGTATTCCAATAAGATTATACACCGAACCTGATTTGGATTTTGTTAGAAAGACTTATTGTACGGACTTACAGATTAATGACATTAATGCTTATGATTTAGAAAGCTTGTATAAATTTCTGTTGAAAATTGGCAATAAAAATGTGGAATATATCACTACGCGAGGAAAGGGTTTTCATAGTTGGAATATTGTTGATGCTCCTGATTGTGCTAATTGGATAATGAGTATAAGTAAATAGGCAATGTTACATTGCCTCCTCAAATAAACTTTTGTCTTTCGTCGTTGCCTGCTAAGAATGCCTGACACCCTGACGTAGTGAAAAACACTACGCCGAGCAGAGATAACCAAATAATATTTTCTATTAGTGGGTGACTTAAGTCCTATTGATTACCCACATCTTTTAAAAAAGTTAAAATGAGGATGTGGTTATTGATAAAATTAGCTTAAATGTACATAAATAGTCTTTAAACCAAGCGTTGAAGCCCTCATCACTAGCGAGGGACTTAAGTCCCTCGCTAGTGATAAGATATTGATTATTAGTTATTTATATACTTGTGGGTAATCAGTAGGACTCAAGTCACCCGCTAATAGAAAATATTTAGCCTTTATTGGTGTTTTTTTCCAACAACAAAGGCTAAAAATCTACCAGTCCTAAAGTCCCCAATATCCTATCAATTCTTCACCCTATTCTGTTCGCTTTCGGCACCGTTGGCATTGTGCTTGCGCAAATTTGAAATGGCTTTGCCAAAACGATAATTAAACGACAATACAACTGTTCGGGTATCGCTCAAATTCAAGTAATTGGCTTTGGTATTGGCTAAATTATTAATTTCTCCCGCATTTCTAAAGTTATAGAATAAGTCGTTGCCTACTAAACTCAACGTGGCAGACGGCGAAAGTTTTTTGGTAACAGCCATGTTTACTCTCCCTCGTGCCGAAGCGATAAACTGTGCATTGGTTACCTTACTTTGGTAGCCACCGTCTAGCTGGGCTGTCCAACCTTTTTGGAGTTTAAATTGGAATATAGGACGGATAAAATAGAACGTCCCCTGTGTATTGAGCGTCCCTGTGTAAAATGTACTATTAGTATGAATATTGGTAGCACGCATAAATAAATGGAAATTAAACCATTTGGTTATATCAAAGCTAGCATCCACACTAATACCTTTGGAAGTAACAGTGCCTAAATTCCCCGGTCGACTGTAATAAATACCGTTGACAATTTCGATGGTCTCGTTTACATCGTCTTTGGTTTTATTGTAGCTTAAGGTAGTCGTGATGTTTTTCCAAGTATGGGTTAGTTCTAAGTTATCGGTATAAGATGGTCTTAAAAACGGGTTGCCAGTATAATAAGTAAACTTATCTAAGGGCGACAAAAATGGGTTAAGGTCTTCATAATAGGGGCGGTCTATACGTCGGCCATAATCAAATCCAATTGTCTGATTGCCTGCTGTATCCAGCTTGTATTGTAGGTAAAAAGTAGGAAAGAGTCCGTTATAATTACGTTTGAAAGTAGAATCAGGCTTTTGAATATTGCCCAGTTGATGTCCGTTAGAAATCGTATTTTCAAAACGTAACCCCAATTGCACAGCAAAGCGTTTCCAATCTTTACTAGCGTTTAGATACCCTGCATTAATCTGTTCTTTGTAGATAAAATGGTTCGTTTTGTTATAATCTGGCGTTGTTACGTTGTCAACCGTATAAAAGTAATCGGCAATATTATCTGTTTCCGTAAAGCTCGATTTCAACCCTGTTTCTAATTTTACACCATTGCTCAAGGGGTGACTATAGTCTGTTTTGGCCGACCAGATATTGATATTAGAGGGCAAGTTGCCTGTCAATAAATCGTGACTGCTTACGCTATTATCAAGCAAGTAGCCCGTATTATCAAATGACTGCTTACTACGAGTTTGATAGCGGAGGTAGTCTAGGTCGGCGGTTAATTCTCTTCCTTTATCATTGTATTGATGACGATAATTGAAGTTGATACCCCCATTTTTGAAGTTTCTATTTTCTTTATTCACTGCCACAATCGTAGAATCTAGGATACCAGAAACATTAAACAAACGGCTTTTATTTAAGGTATTAACATCACCTACGTTACTTAGTCCGTTAATCACCATCCCGAAAATGTCCTTTTTGCCCAGATAATAGTCAAACCCAAGCTTTACGTTATTGCTCGTAGAGATTCGGCGAATAAATGAATTTTGAAGGAAATCGGAAGTAGGGTTGCCAGCCTCATCAAAGAAATGACGATTAATATCCAAATCACTAAAGCCATTGGCAACATTAAAACTAACATTGCCAAATATATTAATGTTGTTGTTGCGATACGTAAAATTAAGTCCATTGTTGGTTTTACTATATTTCCCTTGAATATAACTAACGTTGATACCTCCGTTAAAACCTTTAGCCTTGTTACGTTTTAGGCGAATATTAATTACGCCACCATTCCCTGCGGCATCGTATTTGGCAGGTGGATTGCTCATAAGTTCTATCTGGTCGACGGTAGCAGACGACAGCGACCGCAGATAATTTTCTAAATCAGCTCCCGATAAATAAGTGGGCTTGTCGTCAATAAAAATCTTTACACCGCCTTTCCCTTTTAGGCTAATTACACCGTTTTGTTCTACTGTCACCCCTGGTGATTTCTCCAACACATCCAGTGCCGTAGAGCCAGCATTGCTAATTAGGGCATCAACGTTTATTACGGTACGGTCAATTTTTTGTTCTACAAATTGCTTTTTAGTAGTAACTACTACTTCATTCAATTCTTTGCTAACAGGTTGCAACACAATCGTCACCACGGCATCGGGCTTCAATAATTCACTTTTGTATGAAGCAAAACCAATCATGGTAATATTAATGCGGTAATTGCCCTCCTTTAGTTTATCAAACAAAAAGCGTCCCTCTGCATCAGCGAGTGCCGTTTTTACCAAGATAGAATCTTGCATTAAATATACACTCGCACCTTCAAGGGGCTTTTGAGTGGCATCGCTTATTTTCCCGCTTATCGTTTGTGCTTTTAGCGAAATAGAGGCAATAAAAAGGCAGGCGACTAAAAAAGTCACGAATTTTAATTTCATAAGATTTAGTGTTAAAAATTATTAGTTTGTGTAAAAGAGATAAAAAAGCTTGTCACAGCATTATAGCACTTTTTAAGCGCGAGCTCTTTCTATTAGCGGGTGACTTAAGTCCTATTGATTACCCACATATCCATAAGTAATTGATAGTCATATTTTTATCACTAGCGAGGGACTTAAGTCCCTCGCTAGTGATAAAAATTCACGTAGTCAGGCTATGACAAGAGACGACCAAAGCTCGGTTTGAAGGACGATTTAAGCCCATTTGAACCCATTTTATCAATAATCACATCCTTATTTTAACTTTTTAAAAGATGTGGCTAATCAATAGGACTTAAGTCACCCGCTAATAGAAAATGATGGTATTATGTTTACTTAAAAAAGGTTAACAAAGTAAGCGCTTAAAACTTCACTCTCTTTAAATCACCCACACATTATGATGATTATTTTGATTCCAAACGATTAAAACATTGCTAGTTGTGGTAGTAGTAACATAATTGCTATAGAGCGTCCAAGTACCTTTTTTACCTTCAGTTTGGGGTGGTACAAACTTGTCTTTATAGCGTTTGAAAATCTCTTCTGGCTGACGAACCCCATTGACAATCAGCTCGGTATCACTGAGTTTAAAAGATGTATTTTTATCATCTGCATTGATTAATTTATCTTTAATCAAATCATCCGTTACCGCTGCACCAATATCAGACTTCTTGTTATCATATTGGGTGGTATATGGCTTATATTCAGCCTTATATGGTTTGTAAGTCCCTAGCTTATTATTCAATGGAGCAAGTGTCTGCTGATTAGCAGACAAAGGTTTTAAAGATACCATCTTGCTTTGCTTTATCGAGTCTGCTAAAGCCATTCGCTTGTATTTACTCAAGGTAGTTTCTGGCAACTTTTTTACCTCTTTCGGCGCTACCGTTGTGATATATACTTTCGGCTTTGCTTGATGAACAACTGGCTTTGATGAGGTAGTAGTTTGTTCAGTCGTAGTTGTTACAGCATGACTGAATGCTACTTTTGTTTCCACCGCCAAATGTGCTATTTCTTTAGCATTGGTAAAGGCAGCTGTTAATAACCCCGTAGTTAATAATGCGATGAATAGGATTGACTTTTCTCTGAAATTAAGCGATTGATTATTCCCAGATGCCATGCGTTTTACCCTATCCATCAACTGACTACGTTTTCCGGGAAAAGCCATCGCATAGGCAGGCGCTTCTAATTGATATTCTTGGCAAGATACCAAGGCACGTATATAATCTACTTTACTGCTCGTTTGTGCCAAGGCAATATCATCACAACAATTCTCTCTTTCTGCCCGAATCGCGGAGGATAACCACAGCACCGCAGGATTGAAAAAAAAGAAAATCTCTAGCAAGTTCTGTAACAAATTCACAAGGTAATCTCTACGCCTAATATGTGCCAGTTCATGCACCAATATTGCTTCTATTTCGGCAGGGGTTAAACTAGCCATCAAACCAACAGGCACTAGGATAAGGGGCTTTAGGTGACCAATTACCATGGGTACTTTGGTTAAACTAGATTCTGCAATGCCCACCATTTGGGTAATGCCTAAGTAATTGGCTAAGGTAGCTACACGTTTTGCCCAAACTTCATCAACAGCAAAAAGGTTATTTCGACGTAAATGGTAAAGCTCATGTAATCCACTCGCTAGTTGAAGGCAACGCATCAGTACAATCAGAAACCAAATAAGCACTATCGTTTGGGTATGCGACCCAATGTAAAACTGAATCGTTTGGAATACATCACTGCCAGTGGTAGATTGTTGAGTACTTGTATCGATTCCTTGTGTGAGAGGCACTGCCAATTGCTTGAGTGTATGACTAAGGGTATTACTGCCTAATTCATAACAAAAAGTAATAAGAATAACCGATACAAACAATAACATATTGGCTACTAGTAGGTTATAGCGAACAGTGGCGCTATGTTTACGCGTAAACACGATGATAAGTCCTGTAAAAGTTGCTAGTATTACCCCTTCCCAAAGCGAGTTTATCAGCGTATTCCCTAAAGCGACAGTGAAATTTTCCATGTTACTCCTCTAGTTTTTTGATGATGTCTTTAATCTCCTGTAGCTCTTGTTGCGAATTCTTTTTGTTACCAAGTAGCTGTAAAACCAGTTTACTTGCTGAACCTTTGTACATCGAATCCACAAATTTTTCTAGTAAGTACGATTTGGTTTTTTGTTCCTCTTCGGCTACACGGTAAATATGTTTCATCTGACTTTCATCTCTGATAAGCATTCCCTTTTCCGCCATCAGTTGCATAAACTTTAGGGTTGTCGCATAGTTTACGTCTTTCTGTTTTACCAGTTCATCGTTTACTGCCCGTACAGTAGCAGGACCAATTTCCCAGAGTACTTGCAGTATTTCTAGTTCAGATTTGGTAGGCTCTACCAGCTTATGTTCTTCTTTTTTATTCATGACAAAACAAAGGTAGAAAATTTTTCCTACCGTGCAAATAAAAGGTAGGATTTTTTTTCTACCTTTTATTTGGGGAGGTTTAATTTTACGTTAATAATAACTGATATATTTATTTCTAGCGAGGGACTTAAG
>NZ_JBWKYN010000230.1:0-7862 GCF_059423785.1 Arcicella sp. GW458-12-2-14-TSB2
TTTTAAAAATGATTGACCGCTTTTAGTGATTTTAGTAAGATTTATATCCAATTTATCCCAAGAAAGGGTACTTATAGTCTGTTGGCGATACAAATGTTTCTTTAATCGTTCTAGGCGAAACCCATCTCAATAGGTTTAGCATCGAACCCGCTTTATCATTAGTACCTGATGCTCTAGCCCCACCGAATGGTTGTTGTCCAACCACTGCTCCTGTTGGCTTATCATTGATATAGAAATTACCTGCTGCATTTACTAGCTTTTTATTCGCAATCTCTAAAGCATAACGTTCTTGTGCAAAGATGGCTCCCGTTAAGGCATAATCAGAAGTAGTATTTACGATATCCAACGTCTCTTCATACTTTTCTGCGTCATATACATACATAGTAAGTACCGGTCCGAAGATTTCTTCTGACATCGTAGTGTAGTGAGGGTCCTCTGTCAAGATAATCGTTGGCTCAATAAAATACCCTTTCGATTTATCATAATTCCCCCCTGCTATTATTTTGGCTTTGTCCGAAGCTTTTGCATTATCTATATATCCCGCGATTTTATCAAAAGCTTTTTCATCAATCACGGCGTTCACGAAATTTGAAAAGTCTTCTACACCTCCTACTTTTATTTCTGCTAAGTCTGTTTGAATATATTCCCACGTTTGCTCCCAAAGCGTATTAGGAATATAAGCACGCGAAGCCGCAGAACATTTCTGTCCTTGGTATTCAAATGCTCCGCGAACCAATCCTACTGCAAGAGCTTTGGCATCGGCTGATTTGTGTGCTACTACAAAATCTTTCCCTCCTGTTTCTCCTACAATTCTTGGATACGACTTATACTTATGAATATTTTCACCTATGGTTTTCCAAATATGTTGAAATACCTTAGTACTTCCTGTAAAATGTACTCCCGCAAATTGTGGATGCTTGAATACGATATCACCTGTTAATGGTCCATCTGTATAAATAAGGTTTATTACGCCATCTGGTAACCCTGCTTCTTTCAATACTTTCATTAATACATTCGCAGAATAGATTTGCTGTGGTGATGGTTTCCATACTACAACATTTCCCATTAAGGCTGCCGACGCTGGAAGGTTACCTGCAATAGCTGTAAAGTTGAATGGTGTTACGGCAAATACAAATCCTTCTAAGGGACGGTATTCTAATTTGTTCCAAACGTTTTCAGAAGAGATAGGTTGTTCAGCATATATCTGTGTCGCAAAATGTACATTGAAACGGAGGAAGTCTATCCATTCGCAAGCCGCATCAATTTCTGCTTGGTAAGCATTTTTCGATTGCCCTAACATCGTTGAAGCATTTAACTCATTACGATATTTAGTAGCCGAAAGGTCTGCTGCTTTTAAGAAAACAGCCATTCTATTTTCCCAAGGTAAACTTGCCCACGCTTCTCTGGCTGATAGAGCTGAGTCTATGGCTTGATTTACGTGGCTAGCATCACCTTCGTGATAATATCCTAAAATATGCTGATGGTCGTGTGGGGAAGTCAAAGCCTGTTTATTACCTGTTCTTATTTCTTCAGAACCTATATACATTGGTACGTCTACTACTGTACCGCGCATTTCAGTAAGTTTGGCAATAAGTGCTTCACGCTCCTTGGTATTAGGTGCATATGAGTTGATTGGCTCATTTTTGGGCGTTGGTACGCTAAAAAATCCTGTTGACATTTGATGAAGTTTTTGGTTTGATGCAAAATTAAGGATTTTTTTTGGGACTGGAAGACTTTATGACTGAAGGACTTGAGATTGTAGAGTGAAAGACTTGTGTATAAAAAATAATTGAAAAGTTAAAGTATTTCAGAAAAGAACATACTCTATTTTATTTTACATTCTTTACACAATTTCTTACCTTCTTTAATCCTTTTTTCTTCAGGTCTAAATATCCTCTTATCCTAAAGTCTTTAAGTCTCGGAAAAAAAGCAACTTTCGGGTTGAGGATGTTCTTTTATCAATCGACATTTGTAGCGTTAATTTAAGAAGAACATGACAACAGATACATATCATTATGAACGTATTGCTAAAGCGATTGAGTTCATTACCGACAATATTACTGCACAACCTTCCTTAGAAGAAGTGGCCGAAAAAGTAAACCTATCTCCTTTTCATTTTCAAAGAATTTTTACTGAATGGGCAGGCGTTAGTCCGAAGAAGTTTTTACAGTTTTTAACAGCCGACTATTTAAAAGCTAAAATTAAGGACACTGCCACTTTGATAGAAGCAGCAGAGATAGCAGGACTGTCGAGCCAAAGCAGAGTGTATGATTTGTTTACAGGTATTGAAGCTGTTACTCCCCAAGAATTCAAAAGTGGTGGAAAAGGTTTGCACATTGATTATGCTTATCATGATACTCCTTTCGGAGAATGCTTTATGGCCGTTACCGAAAGAGGAATTTGTGGAATGGCTTTTACCAATGAGATTTCTAAAGATGAAGATTTAGCGACCTTCAAACAAAAATGGCATTTTGCTACTATCGAAGAGAACCCTTCTGTCACCGAACAATATGTACAACGCATTTTTACACCACATCTTAGCTCGCTAGACAAACTACATCTATTAGTACAAGGTACCAATTTTCAATTAAAAGTCTGGGAAGCTTTATTGACAATTCCACAAGGTTCATTAACGACTTATCAACAAATAGCAGATAGTATCGGACATAACAAGGCTGTTAGAGCAGTCGGCACGGCAGTAGGAAATAATCCTATCGCCTACTTAATACCTTGTCATAGAGTAATTAGAAAAGAAGGAAAGTTAGGAGAATATCATTGGGGGACTATTCGGAAGAAAGCTATCGTTGGATGGGAAGCCTCTAAAATTGAGTGAATGAGGAGCGGTCCGCCGCCGCGGTTGTGATTTAGTGAATTATTACTAAACACCAAAATATTTAATTACTCATTCACTAACTCACACATTCACAATTTTACATTGAACATGAATATCAACTCACTTAACTGGCAAAGTATTAAACAAGATTTGGATGAACAGGGATATGCTGTTATTCGGGCAGTGATTCCTCGGGATGTTTCTGACGAATTGATAGCTTCATATTCGCAATCCAATTTATATAGAAGTACTATTGTAATGAAACGTTATAATTTTGGAAAAGGCGAATACAAGTATTTTTCGTATCCTCTACCCGAAAGCATTGCTTATTTAAGGAATGACCTCTACACTCCTTTATCTAAAATAGCAAACGAATGGAATTTAAAATTAGGCATCAATCTTACCTATCCCGAAAAGCATGAAGATTTTATTGAAGCTTGTCAGCAACAAAATCAATACAGACCAACACCTCTGATTTTGAAATATGAAACAGGTGACTTTAATACCCTCCACCAAGATTTATATGGAGAGTTGTATTTTCCTTTTCAGGCAGTATTGTTTTTATCTCAACCTCAGGAAGATTATACTGGCGGAGAATTTGTATTGATTGAACAAAAACCAAGGTTGCAATCTCAGGCAATTGTATTACAACCGAACCGTGGCGACATGGTAATTTTCACTACCAACTTTCGGGCTGCCAAAGGAACAAGGGGCTACTATCGTTCACCCATGAAACATGGGGTTAGTAAACTCCATAGTGGAAATCGTTATACAGTCGGGATTATTTTTCATGATGCCAAATGATAAGACATCAAGATATACTAGACGAAAAAGGAACAAACCGTTTATTACTGTCTTTAATCAAAGACAAGCAAATTACAGTGGGTGGAAATAAGTCATTAAAGATTTATGGAAAGCTCAATTGTAAATCTGGCAAAAGAATAAAAACCCAAAACAGAGTCTTCTTTAAAGATATTCAAGAAGCTGTAGTTTTGGGTTTTCGTCCTTGTGGGCATTGTATGAGGTTGGAGTATTTGGAATGGAAAAAGGGAAATACTTCTTAGTATTTGGGACTTTCTATTTCTTTTGGGTCTAAGCCATATTCATTTTCTCCATAATCACCATTAGCAAATAGCATCCAGAATACATAAAAAGGTACTAATTGAAACCATCCAGTATTTCCTCTATCATGACATCTTTTTGCTCCTTGTGCAATTAATAAATATAATAGAGGAAAATACATAATGAAAAACAAGGATCCTATACCTCCCATATTCATAAAGAAACTTAAAATGCTAATACCAATCCAATAAAAAATATAAGTAAGTCCGAATTCAGTTCTTCTGATACGACCTTCAAATGAAAAAGGGTTTTGAAACATTACTGTGTCTAGTTTAAGGGTTTATTAAATGGGTTATTTGTGAACTTATTACTTTTGTTATTATTACTCTATAAAGATTATTTCAAAAAAATCAATTCTTATTTATTTTATAACTCATTGAACAATAACTAGAATAAATATTCATTTGGCTTTATCAAAGGCTAATTTCAGGGCTAGACTACTCAAAATACCTGCCATAAACCATTTTTGAATTTTAATCCAAGTGGGTCTACTACCAAACCAAAATGCTATTTTGGATGCAAACATGACAATCATGAAATTCACTGTGAAACTGACGGTCATTTGGGTAAGTCCTAATTGAAAATTCTGTAATAATACATTGCCATATTCAGGTTTAATAAACTGTGGAAAGAACGACATATAGAAAACAGCAATTTTAGGATTGAGCACATTAGTGAGAAATCCCATCTGAAAAAGTTTGAAGTTACTATCGTCTTCCAAAGTCGTTGTTTCAAAAAATGATTTACTTCCTGGCTTGATAGCATTCCAAGCTAAATACAATAAGTAGCCAACACCTAGCCATTTGAGAAAGGAATAAGCAAAAGGTACAGCCATCAAAATAGCCGTAAGTCCGAAAGAGACCATGATGACATGGAATAGAAAACCTACAATGACTCCTGCTAGTGAAATCATTCCAGCTTGTTTGCCTTGTGAGATAGAACGTGATATTAGGTATATCATGTTGGGGCCAGGCGTGATGACCAACCCAAAAGCGGCAATAATAAAAACGAGTAAGTCTGAAAGTGGTATCATATTATTCCGTAAAACGAGATTCCATCTCGTTAAAAATTAAGTTAAAAAAATTACGAGATGGAACCTCGTTTTACTGTTTTAGAATGCTAGATATGGTAAAAGCTTATTGAGTGTTTGTTCATCCAAAAGCTTTATATTCTCTAAATCTTTTCGGCTTGAAAAATTTCCGTGCTGTTGGCGATATGCAATAATGGCTTTAGCAATATAAGGACGTAAATAAGGATGTTTGAATTCTTCTAGGGTCACTTCATTAATTTTGATTTTCCTGAGTTGAGGATTTCTGACTGTCCCATATTTCAATAGCTCGTCAACTGAAATAGAATCTAATCCCCAAATATTGCGTACTTGTTCTACTGAATAAAAGCCTCCAAGTTTTTCTCTTTCTTGAATAATCCTGATAGCTCGCTTAGAAGCAATTCCTTTTAATTTCTTTAAGTCATTGGTATCAGCTCTGTTTAAATCAAAACTCACAGGCTTGAAATTATCCTTAGTAATATTTGCTGTTGGCAAATTCTTTTCTGTTACCAACTCAACTTTTGTACTATTGACATTTGGTTGAAGTACTGGCGAATTTGTTAAAACGATATAAGGTTCTAGCTTTTCATAAAGGGCTATCGGGAAGCTATAGATTTTCTTCAAATCCTCTTTTTTCCTAAATTTTCCACCCTTATTTCGATAATTGACTATTCGTTCGGCTAGCCAAGGAGCTATTCCTAGCTTTTGTAAGTCTTCGGTATTGGATAAGTTAGGGTCAAATTTGAATAATGTAATGGTTCTAGCCTCCTCTTTAAAGGCATTTTCTTTAGCATATTTATCGGAAAAATTATTTTCATGCTCTGTAGGATGCTCAGAACGTTCTTTGATTTCAATTTTTGCCATTAACGCTTCAATCTTCTTCGGATTTACAGAATCATTAACAACTTGTTTTTCAGGAAGATAATCAAAAATAAAAGTAAAAATGATGAGCAAAAAGATTAAAAAAATAAGCAAAACAAAGCCTTTTATTTCTGTTTGATTAAAAGCGAAAAAATCACGTAGATAAGCTTGTAGTTTTTTATACATGGGTGTTAGGTATTAAAATGAATATGATGTTAAACAACAGAAATTAAAATGTTTATTCTGTAATTCAGGCTTTTGAACTAATTTTGTATTGTTTTACTGCTATAAGCTTTAGGCTGTAAGCAGTAAGCCATTTTTAATAGTCAATCCTTAAAAGTGAATCAGACTTTTGATGATACTAATTTACAAGATTTCTTGCCACGAAGGTTTTGAAATTGAAGGTTTTATCTGTTCCAAATAATTATGATACTTTACAGCACAAATCATCAAAGTGATGATGTTTCTTTGGAAGAAGCAGTATTTAGAGGTCTCCCTCCAGACAATGGCTTATATATGCCCCATGTTATTCCGACTTTACCCTCTTCTTTTTTTGATAAAATAGAAACACTATCAATTTCAGAAATTGCCTTTGAAGTAACTAAGACATTATTGGGCGACGATATTCCTGAGGATGATATTAAAATGATTGTTGAAAGAGCTATCGATTTTGATGCACCTTTGGTTAATCTTGAAAAAGATACTTATGTATTAGAGTTGTTTCATGGACCATCTATGGCATTCAAAGATTTTGGTGCAAGGTTCATGGCATCGTTAATGTCTTACTTTTTACAAAAGTCTCATAAAGATATTCATATTTTGGTAGCAACATCTGGCGATACTGGCGGAGCTGTGGCACAGGGATTTTATAAAACGCCTGGTATTAAAGTAACCATTTTATATCCAACTGGCAAAGTCTCGGATATTCAAGAAAAGCAATTAACAACCCTTGGAGAGAACGTAACGGCTTTGGAAGTAGATGGAACTTTTGATGATTGTCAGGCTTTGGTGAAAGCTGCATTCTTAGACAAAGAACTGTCTTCAACTATCAATTTAGCTTCTGCCAATTCTATCAACATTAGTCGATTGATTCCTCAATCGTTTTATTATTTCAATGCTTACGCACAATTGAAAAAAGCAGGCAATACAAAACCTGTTGTTTTTTGTGTACCAAGTGGAAATTTTGGAAACTTATCAGCAGGATTAATTGCCCAGAAAATGGGCTTGCCTGTCAAAATGTTTGTGGCAGCAACCAATGTAAATAACATTGTTCCGAGTTATTTAGCTACTGGCAATTATGAGCCAAAGCCATCTCAAGAAACTATTTCAAATGCGATGGATGTGGGTAATCCATCCAACTTTATCAGAATGCGTTTATTGGCGGGTGATGCTTACGAAGAGGTAGTAAAACATATTGTAGGAGATTCTAGCGATGATACGCAAACCAAAGTTGCCATGAAGGAAGTTTTTGAAAGAACCAATTATGTAATGTGTCCGCATACTGCCGTGGCATATTTAGGGCTGAAATCTTATACAGATACGCTTTCGGAAGAAGTTGCAGGTGTGTTGCTTTCTACTGCTCATTATGCTAAATTTTTAGATGTGGTAGAAGATGCTCTAGGCACTTCTGTAGAAATTCCTGAAAGATTATCAGCATTGTTATCTAAAGAAAAAGTAGCGATACCGATGACTAAAGATTTTGCAAGCTTTAAGCAATACTTACTTTCTTTATAGTCGAGAGAGTATAAGTTAAAATTATCGATTGTTTATATCAAAAAATAATATTCCCTTACGAAAGACCTTACTTTTCTTGTCTTGACACAAGAAAAGTAACCGCAACGGCGGACCGTAAAAGAAATTCAAGAATTCCTAATCGCAGCGGCGAACCGCCTCGCTTCGCTCAAACAGTAGGAATTCGGTATTCATCAATCATAAACATGAGTCATCCCGAATTTTGTGGATGGCTTGCCCAATAAAAACCTCCTTGTTTATTTTGTG
>NZ_JBWKYN010000231.1:0-7828 GCF_059423785.1 Arcicella sp. GW458-12-2-14-TSB2
ACTTAAGTCCCTCCCTAGTGATAAGAGTTTGCTGTTAACAATAGTCATAATATTGAACTATAAGATTATGTTTATAAATTTATAGTTCAATACACAAGATTATGTTATCGTGTAGTTGTCTAAATCAATGATATAATATTTATGAAAAAAGCTTTTATCCTATTTATAATAATCTTGTGTGCTAATGTTGGGTTTTCTCAGCGTTTCTACTCGACTGTTTTTGATAACCTCCCTCAAAGCTATCAACTCTATCCAAGAAATGAAAAAAACGAAGCGTCAGTCCCTATCTCTGGAAGAATAGAACTGGAAGGATGGTCATATTTTTCCCTCAAAGTATATCGCAACAAGCAATTAATTGCCTATCAAAGAGCGCCCGTGAGCTATAAAAATAGCCTTGGTACTTTTGCCTTTACGCCTGTAGTCATCAAAGCCGAAAAAGCGGAATACGACTTTAAAATATTTGCTGTAAAAGGAACAGATTCCTTAGATTTGGTTACTAGAGAAAATGTAGTCGCTGGTGATGTTTATGTACTTACGGGACAATCAAACTCTACCGCTTTTTTTTCCGAGACCAAGACCAATGAATTTTGTAGAACCTTCGGTAAAATAACGGGAACGTATAATATTGAAGATTATAATCCAGCCGATACACTATGGGCGTTATCGAACCAAGAAGTATATTTCAAAAATGTAGGAACGCTTGGCTATGAATTTCAGAAATACATATTAGATAATTTTGGTATCCCTACTTGCTTGATTAATGCAGGGTTTCACTGGTCTTCTGCCCGTCAACATGCTAATCGCACGGCATCCAACCCCGCAGATTTGACCAATGGGTATGGCAGAATGTTATATCGTTTGCAAAAAGCAGGGGTAGACAAATACGTTAAAGCACTGATTTACAGACAAGGAGAAACGGAAGCTTATGGAGAAGGGTCTGATTTTGGAGGTTACTTCGATATATTTTATAAGAACCTGAAACTAGATTTACCCTCTATTAAACAACTCTACGTCTATCAAATAGACATCATTAATCCCGCTGTGGGCGAAGCGCCCAAAGTGCGTGAAACACAAAGAGCTTTAGCGGATAAATATCAAAATCTACAGGTGGTTGCTTCTGTAGGCACAGCGGGCTTTGATGGTTTGCATTATACTGCAGCAGGCTATACGCAGAATGCTACTGAATTGGGCTGGTTGGCTGGTCGTGATTTTTATAATGTATCGCCTACTGATAATATTGATGCACCTAACGTCCGAAAGGCGTACTTTTCTCAAGCTGATAAAAGTGAAATAACAATCACTTTTCCAGTGGGTCAGGAGCTTACTTGGAACGAGAAAACAAGGAATCTTTTGATGAAAGATTTCTTCTATTTGGATGGCGTCGCGGGCAATGTAGTGAGCGGCACGACCGTCGGGAATAAAGTAATCTTAACATTAAATACGAGTAGCTCGGCTACTAAAATCTCTTATTTACCTTCCTTTATCGAACCCACCAGTCCCGACTATCCATATACTGGTCCATACATTACTAATAAAAAAGGGCTTAGAGCACTTTCTTTTTATGAATTCAAACTAGAGGAAGTACCTACTACTAAGCTAAGTGCTGTAGCCACTAATTTTGAAACCATCAAATTACAATGGGAGGCTATCACAGGTATTAATGGTTATATTCTCGAAAGAAAAACTGCGTCAACTGCTTTTCAACAGGTGGCTCAATTGAATGCCAATACGTTAGTTTATGAAGACAAATCTTTGAAAGGAGGAGAGCTTTATACCTATCGCATAAAGGCAGTGGGTAATTATTGGGAATCATGGTATGCGAATGCAGAAGCTAAAACACTTGCTTATTTAGCCACGCCTGTATTGGCTGTAACCGTTGTTTACAACAATTCCCTGAGCCTTTCATGGCAAGCTGTTGCACAATCAACTGCTTATCAGATTGAAAGAAGAGTAGGTTCAGAAGATTTTAAACTATTGAGTACCCAACCTGCTAATCAGTTGACGCTAGTTGATAAAGATTTAACGCCTAATACCGCCTATGCGTACAGGATTAAAGCCATCGGAAATCTGACAGAATCGTTGTACACGATTGTTGAAAGTAAAACTCCAGCACTATTAGCGACGCCTGTGTTACAAGCTGAATCAGTAACCTACAGTAATGCTAAAATTACTTGGAAGAGTATTCCCAATGCGACCAGTTATGTATTAGAAAGAAAAGTAACTGAAGTAGGGAACTACGTAGAGTTAGCCAAATTGGATGCTACAAGAACTGATTTTTCGGATATGCCACTCACGGAAAAAACGAATTATTATTATCGTTTAAAGGCTTTTGGAGACAAAACAGAATCGCTGTATGCTGCTGCGTTGACAGTTACTACGCAATCAGTTTTGGGGATAGAGGAGGAGCAAAATTGGGGTTTAAAATTATATCCTAATCCAAACAAAGGACTTCTGATGATTGACTTTCCGAAATCAGTCAGTGGACAAATTTCAATCGTTGATTTTAGAGGTGTAAAATTAGTAGAACAGTCAATCAAACAGAGCGACACACATCAAGTTGATTTAAGTCATTTAGCAAAGGGAAGTTATGTTGTCATCTTTAGTAATAACGATACAAGTATCTCTAAAAAACTTATTCTTGAGTAATATTTTGGGTATTCAAGGATGAAAATATTCTTGAATACCTAACTTTTATTGAAGCCTGATTAATAATTAACTTCCATCAAAAATAGTCCTTGCGGAGGGGCAGCACCACCTGCCTTTTGGCGATTTTTAGATTGAATGATTTTCTCAAAGTCTTCGATACTTATTTTGCCGATTCCTACCTCAATCAATGTCCCCACAATGGCTCTTACCATTCCCCTGAGGAATCGGTTTGATTTAATATGAAATACCAATATGCCGTTGTCTCTTTCTTCCCACCTTGCTTCCATGATGGTACAGTTGTAAGTAAATACTTGTGAGTGTAATTTGCTAAAGCATTCAAAGTCTATGTATTGAAAAAAGTACTTGCAAGCCTCGTTCATGGCGTCAATATTCAATTCAGGTGTGAATTGATAACACAAATCTATCAAGAATGGACTTTTCTTTCTGGAGATATGATATTCGTATTTTCGTGAACTTGCCTCGAATCTAGAATGATAGTCGTCTGCTACTTGAAAAATGTTTAAGATTGAAATATCAAAAGGAAGCATTTTGTTCATTCTGTAAACAATGTTTGCTGGATTCGGAATGGCTTCTTCCAAATCAAAATGAGCCGTTTGGTGCTTGGCATGAACGCCCGTATCAGTTCTGCTACTTCCTACAATTTCAATCGGTTTTCTTAATAAAATAGACAGTACTTTTTCTATCTCTCCCTGAATAGTACGGGAGTTTTCCTGTGCTTGCCAACCACAATAATTTGTGCCTTTATATGAGCATTCTATAAAATATCGCATTTGCCTTTAAAAGGTAATGATTGTATGAAAGAAAAAGAGACTGTCCAAAAAGTTTTTACAATCAAACATTATTCTGCGTAGAACCTCATCCCCAACGGCAGCGGCCGACCGCCCCTTCTCCTTCAGAGAAGGGGCTTTTTGAGCTCAAAAGCTCCCCTCTCTGAAGGAGAGGGGTTGGGGGTGAGGTTGAAAGCCCAAGAATATTTGATGTTATTTTCTTTTTTGGACAGCCTCTTTCAATGAATGTATAAGGAAAGTCTATTTCATGTTGTGATACACGTTCTGTACATCGTCATCTTCTTCCAAACGTTCGATTAGTTTTTCAACATCGGCCATTTGTTCTTCACTTAGTTCTTTGGTATCATTCGGGATTCTTTCAAAATCAGCACCTAATAATTCAAAACCTTTTTCTTCTAGAAATTTTTGGATAGCTCCAAAGGCAGTGAATTCGCCATAGATGTTTACTTGATTAGTTTCTAAATCCAAGAAAATCTCGTCAGCACCGTAATCAATTAGTTCTAATTCTAATTCTTCAACGTCTATATCAGGTGTTTTAGCAATTTTGAAAACAGATTTACGTTCGAAAATAAAGTCTAACATCCCTGTTGTACCTACGCTACCTCCACATTTTGTAAAATGACTTCTGATGTTGGCAATAGAACGATTGGTATTATCCGTAGTACATTCTACTAATACAGCAACACCATGCGCTGCATATCCTTCATACACAATCTCTTTATAGTCTTCTTGCTCCTTAGATGATGCTTTTTTGATAGCACGCTCCACATTGTCTTTCGGCATGTTTACTGCCTTGGCATTCTGTATAATGGCCCGTAAACGTGAATTTGAATGAGGGTCTGGTCCACCCGATTTTACTGCAATGACAATATCTTTACCGATTTTGGTAAATGTTTTTGCCATTTGTCCCCATCGCTTAAATTTTCTTGCTTTACGAAATTCAAATGCTCTTCCCATTTCTATTTTTAATTGTGATTGCTACCTTTTCTTTTTGAGTTTGCAAAGTTAGGAATTATTAGGTTTTTACGCAAAGGAGAGTTTGTTTTAGCCTTTGCGATTGTATAAAAAAAGCCCATGAATTTCACGGGCTTCTCAAGAATTATATCGTTGTTGGCTTACCAACCATCATCAGCTTTTGGTTTTACATTGGCAGAAGATGATTTTTTTACGGCTGGTTTGTTAGTAGCAGCCACTGGGCTTGCCGAAGTAGCAGTTCCTTTTACTTGGCTATCCAAGTCTGTACGGCTGAAAACACGGCTAACGATTTTCCAATCGTTCCCAAATTTTAGCATACTCAATAAGTCAACATATTTAAAATCTCCGAAACGCAATTCCACCGTGGCTAAGGCAGATACTCCAATGTATGAATATCCAACTAGTTTTGTCGAACCGCCTTTTGTTTCTATCCCTCCCGCAGGAGTCGTAGCAATAAATTTAGCTACAGGAATATCTTGCAAAGCACCTGTATTGGTATTTACAGTCCTGAGCATAGCCGTTGGGTGAAAAGCAAGGTTCAAGCGGGCTGCATCACCTTTTAAAACACCATCCAAATAATTATTTACACACGTTTTGATAGCATCATCTTCACTCTGTGCCTTTACAGAAAATGAAAGACATAACAACAAGCAAAAGGAATGGAGGAGTAACTTTGAGATTCTCATGTTTTTTGTAATTTTCATAAAGGTTATTGTCCCTCTAAAATTAGCTTTTTTTTATGATTTAACGACTTTTTTAATACTTTATTATTGAGTAATTCTTACCAAATTATTCTACTTCTAATTCGCCAGGCATGTTTTCTCCGCTCATAAAATACCATGCTTTGTCGGGATATAAAATAGATTGTGCTACTTTTATTCTACCTAATGCCCTGTTTGAAACATTCTGTAGAATAATGATAGATGAATTGTCTCTATTATTGTGCATATAATAGTTTTTAAACCCATGCCACCAACCCGTATGGAAGGTCAGCCAAGTGCCATCATCCAATAATTGAAGACGCCAGCCATAGCCGTAGTTTTTGGTCAATAAGTTTTTAAAAGTATGCACTGGCAAGAAAGCTTCGTTCAAGGTACTCATTTTTACTAATTTCTCGCTGTTCAAAGCCATGTCCCACTTATACAAGTCTTCTACGGTAGAATATACTCCTTTGTCGCCCACTACGCCATCTAGGTGGTCGAATGGTACTGGCCAGAAACCTCTGCGACGAGGGGTGTAACCAATGGCGGCTGTAGCGTTCAATTCGGGCTTGCTAGGGTCATACACAAAACTTCTTGACATACCCGCTGGGGCAAATAAATTTCGTTTGGCATATTCCCTAAAGTTCATTCCCGATAGCTTTTCGACAATATAAGCTAACAAAGCGTAGTTTGAATTGTTATAGTTGAATCTCGTATTGGGATAATAATTGATACCGGGCTTATAACGAGCAAACAAATCGACAACCTGATTATTGGTCAAGGGTACTTTTTTATTGACAATTTTGTCTAAACAATACACATAATTGGGAATGCCCGAACTATGCGACAACAGACTTTTTATGGTAATACTTGGGTCGTAAGGAAAATTCGGAATGTATTTATAAACGGGGTCATCATAATCAATCAATCCTTTTTCGTGTAATTGCATGATAGCAACTGCCGTAAATTGTTTTGATACCGAAGCTAACTGAAATTGCGTTTGGGTAGTATTGGTATCTTTGCTCGAAAAATTGGCATAGCCAAAGGCTTTTTTGTAAATAATTTTTCCGTATTGAGAAACCAACACGGCTCCATTAAATCCATTCAGTTTATGCAATTTTTTGAAAAAAGTATCTAGCTTACTCGCTTTTTTGACAGCTATTTGTGGGTCGAATAGCTTCGCAATGCTATCATTTCTGATGGAAACGTCAGTGGAGGTTTTTTTAGCTAATTGCTTGGGTTGATGTGAGCAGGCTAATAAAACGATGCCTGAGATAAAACAACTTACAAAAATGTGTCTTGTGTATTTCAATATTATCACGATATGATTAAGGATTATATTTTCTATCGAGTGGTCGATTAATCAAGCAATTTACTGCTGGAATTTGAAAATTGCCAATCTCTTCTCTAAATTGAATTCAATTTTACTATTTTAAATCAAACGATTCTGATGCCAAAAAGATATATTATTCAAAATAAAAACTTAGGAACATCGCCCGGAACGCTTACTTATGTAGGGCAGGAAGTGAGTTTTGAAACTAAAATATGGTGGACTAGCTACAACTTCGAAAAGTATGAAATTAGTGAAGTCCCTGATCTTGGCAACTTTAATGTCGAGCTTGCTGATGATAAAACCTATTGGATGAACGTAGACGGCATTCATGAACCTGCCGTAATAGCGAACATTGGTGATATGTTTAATTTACACCCTTTGGTACTAGAAGATATTTTGAATACCCACCAAAAGCCCAAGTTTGAATATTATAACGAAGACCAGCTTTTTGTGACCTTAAAGATGATAGAGTATAACCCCTATACGCGTGAAGCTGAAATAGAGCATCTGAGTTTTGTGATGGGTGAGGGGTATGTAATATCCTTTCAGGAAGAACGCTCCCGTGATATTTTTGAACCAATTCTTACCCGAATAAAGGCATCTGCGGGTAAAACCCGTAAAAATGGGGCTGATTATTTGCTATATGCTTTGATAGACTTGGTTGTGGATAATTACTTTACGGTGCTGGATAAATTTTCTGAAAACATGGAACAGTTGGAAGAAGATATTATCAAAAACCCCAATCCAAAAGCATTGAATGAACTCTATAGTATGAAGCGAGAGCTCACGATAATGAGGAAAACTATCTTCCCACTTCGTGAAATGTTGGCAAGCCTTATCCGAGAAGAAGCTCCGTTAATCACCGCCAATACGAGTCTGTATTTAAGGGATGTATTAGACCATGTGATGCAGGTAATTGAAACAGTAGATTCCTACCGAGATTTGGGTGCATCATTGATGGATTTATACCTTTCGCAAGTAAGTAATAAGATGAATAACGTCATGAAAGTGCTGACGGTGATTTCTGTGATATTTATGCCCCTTACTTTTGTAGCAGGAATATATGGAATGAATTTCGACAATATGCCCGAATTGCATTGGCGATATGGGTATTATGTGGTGTGGATTGTAATGGTCATATTGGTAATTGTGATGTTGATATGGTTTAAACGGAAAAACTGGCTGTAAACATAAAAATATTTTTTTTGCATTTACATGGGTGATTTTAAACCTGTTTTTATGAAATAAAGCACCTATTTGGTTGATTTATATGTTTTTTAAATGCCTTCTTTATAAAAAGCGTATTTTTTGAAAAATTGAGGTTATAAAACAAACCTTTGCAAGAAAAAGTACAATAAAAAAAC
>NZ_JBWKYN010000232.1:0-7652 GCF_059423785.1 Arcicella sp. GW458-12-2-14-TSB2
ATTGGAAACATCAAAAAAATATTTAATTTTGTGCTTTCAATCCTTATCATAAGTTAATAAACTAGATAGACGATAGAGTTTAATTTTCCAGCCTTGAATAATAAATATTATTGGATTGTTTGTTCAGAAAAGTACCATGAGAATTAATAGAAATTAGCCTGTTTTTTAAAATTATAAAATTCCTAAGTAGACGATTATGAAAACCTTTACACTATTGGGATTGGTCCTTTTATTAGGGATTAATAGTGCCCAAGCACAAAAAAGCACCATTTCTTCAGCTCCTTTTTCAGAAAAAGATAAAAATCTTATCGCTAGTGTTTTAGAAACTCATGTAAGTCTTGCCAACAAAAAAGATAGAGATAATCGGTCTTATTTTGAAAATATGACACTTGATTTAGACTCAACCTATTACGAAGTTGAAACGCTTGCAAAATTCTCAGAAAAGAATGATGAACTAAATAAATTTATCTCTCAAAACTTAGTTCGTCCAAGTGATTATAAAGGAGAAACTGTATTAGTGAGATTTAAAGTAGAGCGTTTTGGAGAAATCAGTAAGATTCACGTTTTGGATACAGGTATTTCTCCCACATTGAGTGCTGAGGTAATAAAACTAGTCAAAAAAATGCACAATTGGATTCCTGCTCAGATACATGGAATATCGGTTGCTTCATTTTATGTTTTGCCGATAAAGTTTTAAATTATTCTTCGGGCATTCCTCTTTGAAAATTTACTTCTGTAGCCATGCCCATAGCACTGAACCTCACGGCCATCATTTGTGCAGAAGATTTTTTTTTGATGTCATCACAGTGATTGCCGGGTTCTAAGAAATAAATATAGTATTCTTGGCTACGGTCTGCTAATTGTTGAATATCGGGTTTGCCTAAATAATCATCAATATCGTTTGAGCTTACGCCTTTTATTTCGTCTTTTAAAGATTTTAGTTTTTCAACCATTTTCAATCTGTCGCCTTTACAACCACCACGATCAGCACGCCATTTTTCAAGATCCAGACCAGCTAGTTTAGGCTGTTTGGTACAGGCAATGCAACTAACAAATAGTAATATTATATAAATTGAATTTTTCATGTTTTCGGAAAATCAGTTTAACTTAAAATTTTAACACAATCTAATCACCAGCCCAATTATAAAAAAGTGCAATGCCCATTAATTATCGAAACTTTATAGCCGAGTAGGTTTTTTAAAGTTTCGATAATTTCTCACCAGCCTTCTCTAGTGTTTCATCATCTTTCGCAAAACAGAATCGTAGTATTTTAAAATCATTTTTCTGGTTGTAAAATACAGAAACTGGAATGCTAGCCACACCAATTTCTTTAGTGAGCCTAATCGCTAATTCATAATCGTTTTCATCCGTAATTCTTTCATAATTTACACATTGAAAGAAACTGCCCTTAGCAGGTGTAAAGGTAAAGCGAGAATCTTTAATACAAGCTAAAAACTTATCACGCTTTTCTTGATAGAACGATGGAATTGAAAGATAGTTTTGAGGGTCTTGTAAAAAATCAGCCAAAGCATATTGAATAGGGGTTACCGTAGAGAACGTTAGCCATTGATGTACTTTCCTGAATTCTTCGCTCAATTGTTTAGGAGCTAAACAATAGCCAACTTTCCAGCCAGTAACATGAAATGTTTTCCCAAAAGAGCCACAAATAAAACTTCTTTCTTTTAAAATTGGGTGACGAAGCAAAGACCAATGAGCAAGGCCATCGAAAATAATGTGTTCGTATACTTCATCGCCAATCAGGAAAATATTAGTGTCTTTAATGATTTCAGCTAAACTATTTAAATCTTCTTGTGAAAGAACAGTCCCTGTAGGATTATGAGGCGTGTTTAGGATAATTAATTTCGTTCGTTCATTAATCTTCCCTTTTACAATATTCCAATCAATCTTATAGTCATTTTCTGGAGTCAAGGTCACGTACACAGGAATGCCACCATTTAAAGTAATAGCAGGGGCATAGGAATCATAACAAGGCTCGAGCAAGATAACTTCATCGCCATGATGAACAACTGCTGTTATGGCAGCATACAATGCCTCTGTAGCACCACACACTACGGTTACTTCACTATCTGCGTGATAGTGAACTTGGTACAAATCGCTTACTTTCTGTGCAATTACTTCACGGAGTGCCTGAATACCCGTCATCGGGGCATATTGATTCATCCCTTTTTTAAGGTAATAATTCACTAGTTCTGTTAATGTAGGAGAACAATCAAAATTAGGAAAACCTTGTGATAAGTTCAACGCTCCGTGTTCGGAAGCTAATTTGGACATTACCGTGAAAATAGTAGTACCTGTATTGGGCTGTTTAGAAATCAAATTCATTTTTTACTTGATGCTTTCGGGATTCGGCTTTCGGATGTCAGATTTTATATTAATTATCTTAGGAAGGTTAATCTTTTAATAACTGCATGCTTAGAATTAATAAATTAATTAATAATATCTTCTCCCTTAATTCACTAACTCACAATTCACTCACTCACCATTACCTAAAACCACTCTAAGCAACCATTTTCAACTAATCCTTTAATATTGAGGGAATCATCAAAGATAATCATGTTGGCTTGATAACCATTTTTGATATGTCCTAAAGAATGGTCTAGTGCTAACACTTCTGCGGGATATGTAGAAGCCATCCTGAGGGCTTCTTGTAATGGAATATTTACTTTTTCAACACAGTTGATGACTGCTTGAATCATCGTTAAAGCAGAGCCTGAAAGCGTTCCTTTAGTATCGGTATAATGCGTACCTGCGTGAATAAATTTATAATCGCCCGAAACATCATTCGTTACTGCATCAGTAATGATAAACAGTCTTTTGCCCATTATTTTTTTAGAGATTTTCACACTAGCAAAATCAACATGAATGCCATCAGGAATAATACTTGCCCAAGCCTCAGAATCATAAGTAGCACCTACTAAGCCAGGTTCACGTCCTTGAAAAGCCGACATAGCATTAAATAAATGGGTTACTCTTTTAATTCCCTTGTTGAAAGCATATTTAGCTTGCTGATAAGTAGCAGAGCTATGACCAGCCGCAATTTTAATATCGCTTTGTAAGAGTAAGTCTAATTGTGTATCTGTAAACTCTTCAGGTGCGATGGTCATGTAAGTAGGCAAACCCACGCAAGCCTCAATAATGGTTTTCAGTTCTTCGTCTGTGGGCTTTCTGATAAATTCAGCCACATGTGCACCTCTTTTAGGAAAGCTAAAAAACGGGCCTTCTAAATGTAAACCTGCCAATCCTTGTCCACCGTTTTTGAGATAGCTTTTAGCTACCGCTATCGATTCAAGTATTTTATCAAGCGGTGTTGACGAAAGCGTTATCTGAAAGTGCGTAGTGCCAGATTTACGAATTTCAAGGTAGGTATTATGAATAGTCTCTTCCGTAGTTTTTGAATTAAATAAACTTCCACCACCGCCATAAATCTGAATATCTATTAAAGTAGGAGCAATATTGAAGCCTTTCAAATCAATAAGTTGAATTTCAGGAAAAAGATTGTCTAAGTCTTCAATGTCTTCTTCGTCCAATATTCTTGCAATCTTATTAGCTTCTATCACTAATATTTTATTGTTAAGAATTTCTTCAGAAGTAAATATCTGGCAATTTTTTAAAGCGTACATAATGGGTAAATTGAAATATGCTAAATTAAATACTTACGATTTCTAAGGTGATTTTCCAAACCCCTTTTGCTTCCTGACGCCACATTCTCAGGTAACTTCCCGAGGTGCCTTTTCCCGATACAGTTCCGTAAACACACACTAAATCGCCTGATGCTGAGGCAATCGCCTTTAAGCCAGTATAGATAAGTTTTTTATCATAGCTTTTTTTCAGAAAAGCTCCAGCAGGGTCTTTCCCTACAATTGGCAGTTGGCTATTTCTATAAATCCTAACATTTTGAGATAAATGAGGCTCAAAGGGATTGAGAGCCGTCTTAGCATTTTTCCAAAAGAAATGATCCTGCATAAAAACAAAACGTTCGGCTAAGGTAGCAGGATTTTTTAAATCGGCAGGTTTAAAAACAGGATAATTCTTAACGATTGGTGTGCTTTTATTAGCATTATCTGCATGACCTACGCCAATGTCAACGGCAACTTTCCATGTATCATCGCTTTGTTTTTTCCACAAAGTAACGAAGGTACCAAAACCAAAAGATTTTCCGTCTGCTGTTTTATCATGAATTTGCCAATTACCCGCCGTATAACCCAAATCGGCAGCGCCTGAAATTTCCGCGAAATTAGGTTGCCAAGTTAAAACCTGCTGAAAATCCTGATTTTGCCATTTTTCAAGTCCATTTACTGGCATTCCTTTATCAAAAACTATAGCATCTTTCCCCAAAAAGGATAAAAAAGCATTTTTTGTGCCTTTATCGATAGATGTTTGTGCAAAGGCTTTTTCGCTTTCTATCATTTTCTGTAGCGCCTCTTCTTGCTTAACATCTTGCGAGAAGGTGGCTAAGGGAAAACCCAAAGCCACTGATAAGAACAATTGTTTAAAGTACATATCTTATAATTTAGGATGCTTCAAATGGAAGTCTGTGGCATCTTGATAAATTTTTGCTACTTGTAATAATTTGCCTTCGCCAAATAGTTTACCCATAAATGTAATGCTAGTAGGGCGACCTTCCGCACGAAAACCATTAGGTAATACTACACACGGATGACCAGTAAGATTCGTCATTGTCAAATTTCTACTAGCGAAAGCTGGTGATAAGTAAACGTCAATTCCTTTCAGCCTATTGTTGAATTCTTGAATCAATAAAGTTCTATGACGATTCGCCTGTAAATATTCAACCGCAGGGACGAGTCGGGCTGCTCTAAAAGAAGTTGGCCAAGCATTTTTAACTTGACGAACCATTAAATCATCTTTACCAGAACGTGTCAGTTCATCGAAAGCTGCTGCTGCTTCCACAGTCAACAAAAAACTAATGTCGCTGGATGGTAGGTTTGGCAATTCTAAAGGAATTAATTCTGCTCCCAATTTTTTCATCGTGACCAAGGTAAGTGAATCTTGCGTCTTATTAGGATATTTCCCTTCAAAATCTTTTTTCAAGTAAGCTATTTTAATGCCTTTCAAGTCTTTTTTGTTACCATCAAACTGAAACGGTGCGTTCATAACGCTTTGGTCATGTCCATCTTCTCCAAGAATAGCATTAAATACGATGGCACAGTCTTCAACGGTTCTACAGATTGGCCCAAGTTTGTCCATACTCCAACTTAACGCCATCGCACCCGTGCGAGGTACACGACCGAAAGTAGGACGTAGACCTGTATCTCCACATTCGGAAGAAGGAGAAACAATAGACCCTAACGTTTCAGAACCAATAGCAAAAGGCAATAATCCCGCTGACACTGATGAGGCTGATCCTGCCGAAGAGCCAGAAGAACCACGCTTTAAGTCCCAAGGGTTTTTAGTAGTACCACCAAACCAAACATCACCCATGGCTAATTCACCTAAGGTTAGTTTGGCACATAAAACTGCTCCAGCTTTCTCTAACCGTTGAATAACGGTTGCGTCGTAATCCAAGACTTGGTCTTTGTAGGGTACAGAACCCCACGTGGTTTTATAACCCTTTTTTGCCAATAAATCTTTTGCTCCGTACGGAATGCCGTGTAACAAACCTTTGTATTTTCCAGCAGCTATTTCAGCATCTGCTTGTGAAGCCTGTTTCAAGGCTAAGTCTTCCGTAAGGGTAACTACACACGCTAACTGAAGGTCATACTTTTTCAGCCGTTCTAAAAAGAATTTGGTCAACTCTAATGAAGTAATTTGTTTACTTTGAATTAAAGCAGCCAATTGTCTGACAGAGTAAAAAGCTAACTCATTTTTATCTTTTGGCAAAGTGATTTTTGCAATAGTAGATGCTTTGAAATAGGAAGCACCTTTTTCAAACTCGAATCCTTGGGGTAATGGATTAAAAACTAGGGCAGGAGCCACTTCATTTTTTAGTTCAACCTTTCTGTTTTCTTCAAAATTTTTGCGAGTAGTAGTAAGTTTAGCAAGCATTGAATCTGCTTCTGGCTGAGTAAACTCTAAACCAATAATTTTTTCGGCCTTTTTTACGATATCAATCGTGATGGCTTCATTTTCGAGTGATTTAGTAATAAATGCGCCCAAAGCCATACTTCCGAGACAAAGGGATGCAATCAATAAAGTTTTTTTCATGAAATATTATTTTGTGGGATGAAGTGAGGAAAACAGCATAAGCTAAAGTTCTTAATGATGTTTTTATAAAATTACACTATAAACGAAATCTTTGTTTATTATCTTTGGGAAAAATTGGTAATTCAAAATCCTAAAATTTATGTATGAAATTTTTCAGTTAATCCATAAGACACTTTTCTTTGTCGTAATCATTCTTGGGCTAATCGTTTTAGTACGCGCAGCTATGGGGCTCACGTCAAAAAGTGAATTCACAGACACAGACCGTAAATTGGGTCTTTTCTTCCTTATCTCGAACCATACTCAACTATTAATCGGTTTAGTATTGTATTTGTTCTTGAGTCCGTTTGGGATAAAAGCATTTACAGACTTTGGTTCGGAAGTAATGAAAATTGCTGAATACCGTAAAATTGCTGTTGAACATATCTTGACAAACATCATTGCTATTGCTTTGATTACGGTAGGATATTCAAAGAATAAACGTGCGACTGATGCAATTGTTCGCCATAAAAATGCATTAATTTTCTTTGGCTTAGGCTTGATTTTATTGTTGAGTCGTATTCCTTGGGATAAGCTTTAGTATTGGCTTTCGGCTGTCAGCTTTCAGCTTTCAAATAATCAATTGCTGAAATCCGAAATCCGATGGCTAAAAGCCAAAATCAATAAATTCTTATATTTCTAATAGATTTTTTGTTAAAAACGCAGACTTATCAGAAAGTCTGCGTTTTTTTGTGAAAAATCTGAATACTATTCCATTAGATAAAAAAATAAAACTAATTGTGCAAAAAAATAACAAAATAGTTATATTGTGCTGTAGTTTTAGCTTTGAACCAAATTATCCTGATTTTCAAAGCCGTTTTGTTATCTATTGACTAAATTTATAAGTGATGAAGAAATGTATTTTTTTAGACCGTGATGGCGTATTGAACATAGACCGTGTAGATTATGTGTACCGACTTGAGGATTTGATTATTCCTGATGGCGCCATTGAAGCATTGAAAAGATTTAAAGAAGCAGGCTACTTATTAATTGTTATTACCAATCAATCAGGAATTGCCAAAGGAATTTATACGCGCGAGGATGTCTGGAAATGTCATAACTATTTTCAAGAACAATGTGGGAATCTGTTAGATGATATTTACTTTAGCCCACATCATGAAAAATTTAACTCGGCATCATTGACGCGTAAGCCAGATTCATTAATGATAGAAAAAGCGATTGCTAAATATAAAATAGATAGAGATTCCTCTTGGATGATTGGCGATGCTCATCGTGATATTAAAGCAGGAAAAAAAGCAGGCGTAAAAACGATACATTTAACGGAAAAACCAGAAGAGTCATTTTCAGAGCTAACAACTAGTAATTTGTTAGCAGCAAGTGAATTGGTTTTACAATAAAACATGAGTCATCCCGAATTTTAAAATTGCATAAAAAACGGTCTACAAACTAATTTAGACCGTTTTTTTATGATT
>NZ_JBWKYN010000233.1:0-7504 GCF_059423785.1 Arcicella sp. GW458-12-2-14-TSB2
TTAAAATAATCTTTTCCCATATCACAAAGATAAGATTTTCAAATTAGCCTGACGGCTATGGTGTTTTCACCAACAAATCAAGCGTCAGCAACACTCCAAAAAAATAATAAAATCAAACTATTAAGTTGACAAGTTGCTGACGCTTATGTTGTTGGTGAAAAACACTAACAACGGCGAAAAAAATTACTCATGGCATGACTTGAAGTCATGCCATGAGTTGGGGTTTTACACCATGTTCTGCAACACACAAACCACAGTTTAAAAACGTAGGGGCGTATTGCATACGCCCACAAACAAATGGCCCTTAAAACAAAGCAAATACGGTCTTTAAAACAAAGTTGTCTGGTTCAGCAATGGCTAATTTTGTATCAATCAAACAACAAAAAAAATGAGACTAGACAATCAGACAACATTACAAAAACCAATAGGTTCGGGCTTTAATGCAACATCTACCACACACGACGTTATCAAGGGAATAGACCTTACAGGAAAAATTGCCATCGTTACGGGTGGCTACGCTGGCATTGGTCTGGAAACAACCAAAACCTTGGTATCCGCAGGAGCAACCGTAATTGTGCCTGCTCGTGATAAGGCAAAAGCCCTCAAAAATCTGGAAAATATCCCCCATGTTGAAGTAGCGACAATGGATTTGATGAACCCCGATTCGATTGATTTATTTGCTAAGGAATTCATAGCTTCGGGCAGACCGCTTCATCTACTTATCAATAATGCAGGTATCATGTGGGTTCCTTTACAACGCGATAGTCGCGGGTATGAATCACAGCTAGCAACCAATCATTTAGGACATTTTCAGTTGACGGCAAGGCTTTGGTCTGCCTTAAAAAAAGCCGAGGGCGCTAGGGTGATTAATGTGTCATCTTACGGACATCAAATTGCCCCTTTTAATTTTGACGACCCTAATTTCCAACACCGTGAATACGAAACATTACAAGGGTACGGACAATCTAAAACGGCCAACAACCTGTTTACGGTGGCACTTGACCAACTGGGCGAGCAATTCAATATTCGTTCTTTTGCTGTGCATCCTGGGTCTGTCATTGGTACAGATTTAGGGCGGGTGGCTCCTATGGAATTGTTTCAGCAAATGGGTACCCACGATGCCGACGGAAACATTTTTGAAGCTGTTGCAGCAAAACTAAAAAATACTGTGCAAGGCGCAGCCACCACGGTATGGTGTGCTACAAGTGCTTTTTTAAACAATATAGGCGGATTATATTGTGAAAATTGCGACATTGCAGTCATTGATGAGGGTCAAATTGAACACAACTTTGGTGACCCTCTTACCCTTCATGGCGTAAAGCCCTATTCAATCGACACCGCTGATGCACAAAGGTTATGGGCTTTAAGTGAGACAATGACAGGGGTATTTTTTGAGGATTAATGAACATTTCATTTCAGTGATACTAATATCAGTCAAAGATTCTTTTTTTTGGCTGATATTGTATTTTATAAAATTGCAACAAACATGGCGTTTCAAACACATTATCTGACCCCAGACATCAAACTTTCGTTATTCGGTGAAGGTACTTTTAAAACCGAAACTGTTTTTGAACACCACATGCTGATATGGTTTATTTCTGGCGAAACCAAGATTATACAGGCCGATAGTACACATTACTTTGGTGCTGGTGACATCTTTTTAATCCCACGTAATCAGCCCACAACGATTATCAATTATCCCTTAAACGGACAACCACACAAAGCCGTTGCCATGCACTTGACCAAAGAAAGGCTCAAGGACTTTTATCATAGAAATAAGCCTTTTACTAACCATCTGCCAAGACCACAAAACGTTCGGAGTTTCAATAAACATCCTTTGTTAGAAAGTTGCCTTGCATCATTAATTCCCTATTTTGATTTGAAAGATGCCTTACCACATAATATTGCCAACATCAAAATTGAGGAGGCCATCACCATTCTACGGACTATCGACATCAGCATAGATACTTTGCTAGCCAATTTTGAAGAACCGGGCAAAATCAACTTGTCGGATTACATGGAGAAAAACTTCATGTTTAACATGACAATGGAAAAATTCGGCTACCTGACAGGACGAAGCCTTACGACGTTCAAGCGTGATTTTAAGAAGGTTTATAATACCACCCCTCAAAAATGGCTTACCCAAAAACGCTTAGCACTAGCCCATTATCTGCTGAGTGAAAAGAAGAAAAACCCTGTTGATTTATACCTTGAAGTAGGATTTGAAAACCTATCACATTTTTCCTTTGCCTTCAAAAAACATTTTGGATATGCGCCTACGGCGGTAACACGTCTTGGTCATGCGTGAATTGAAGGCAATGAGTAGGCGGCCATTTATTTTCAATAAATCTTGGGCTAACATATAGCACAAACTGAGATTTCACCGAAAGAATCAGGCGTTGATAAACAGCCAATTGTCCTTCAACGACTTCAGCACATAAAGAAAAAACACCATGCAAAGGCTTGACGTTCAAGTATTTTCTAATATAAACAAGATAAGATGGGAGAATTAGGCAGGCTAATATCAAAATAATATTGGCAATATATTTGTACATTTTTGTAGGGTGTAGTTAATTTGTTCAACTTAAAAAACAATGTAAATGCTAATAAAAACTCTTGGGGACACTAATTTGTAAAACTTACATAAATATAGCAATTTTTCTTTAAAAAACAAAGTACTGTTGCCTTATTTTTTTAGCAGATTTTTACAGTAAAAGAATCATTATCATCAATCAATAAAAAAATCAACAACATCCATTTTCTTTATTATTGTTGTTGTTATTGTTTTTAAAGTTTAATAGTTTTCTATTGTTTTATTATACTAGCATTGCTCCTGCAGTGCTTTGGTAGTTGCTCCTGCAGTGCTGTAGCATTTTTTACCACAGCACGACAGGAGCAACTACCAAAGCAAAAAAAATAGGTTAGCAAGGTGTTTTTCTAATAAAAAGTGTCTTTAAAATTCAAGACACGACTACCAAATACTTGATAAAAACCATAGAATTGGCAAAGTCATGCCATGAGTAATTGTAACAAAAATTTCTATTAGCAGGTGACTTAAGTCCTACTGATTACCCACATCTTTTCAAAAAGTTGAAATGAAGATGTAATTATTGATAAAATGGGCTTAAATAGCCCTTGAAACCTCACCCCCGACCCCTCTCCTTCAGAGAGGGGAGCATTAAGCACCAAGGTCTGCTCCCCTTCTCTGAAGGAGAAGGGGTTGGGGGATGAGGTTGTTATACATTGATTATCAATTGTTTATCAACTTGTGGGTAATCAGTAGGACTTAAGTCACCTGCTAATAGAAAGGATTAGTCCTCAATAATCTTATTCCCTAAAGGTTTTTTTATTAAAAATTAGCCTCAAACCTCCTAACGCCTACATTATACGACAATAAATTCATAATCAAAAACTACCAAAAAAAACTTAACAAAAAAGCCTTGTATATCTCCCGAAAAAATAGGTAACTTGATGATAAGTTCAGACACCATCACATCATCTTTTGTCATGCTTTTATTTATCCAATGCCTCCTGCTATTAGCAACATCCAGCTATTTTACCTTCTATTAGATTATCCAGTGAAAAGTAAAATCATAGCATTTAAGGAATTCAAGCTCCGAAAAAACCTTCATTTTTTCCATATCATTTCATTTTCTCTTGAATTACTAACATTCTCCAAGACTATTCACTAATTTTGCGGTTAATTTAAAGAGACTGTCTGAAGCATTACTTCGGACAAACCAAATTCCGATTTTATAATGACTTCCAAAGAAATACGCAAACAGTTTTTAGACTTCTTTCAATCTAAAGGGCACTTAATTGTTCCTTCAGCTCCTCTTGTTGCCAAAAACGACCCTACCTTGATGTTTAACAACTCGGGGATGGCTCAGTTCAAAGACTTTTTCTTGGGTAATGGTACGCCTCCTTCAAAGCGTATTGCCGATACACAAAAATGTTTACGTGTGTCTGGTAAACACAATGATTTAGAAGACGTTGGGTTTGATACCTATCACCACACCATGTTTGAAATGTTGGGAAACTGGTCGTTTGGTGATTACTTCAAGAAAGAAGCCTTGGCGTGGTCTTGGGAATTATTGACGGAAGTATTCAAATTGCCAAAAGATAGAATTTATGTTTCTGTGTTTCAAGGTGATGAAAAAGACGGCGTGCCTTTCGACCAAGAAGCGTGGGACATTTGGGCATCAATGGTGGGCGAAGACCGTATTATCTTAGGAAACAAAAAAGATAACTTCTGGGAAATGGGCGATACTGGTCCATGTGGACCATGTTCTGAAATCCACATCGACTTACGTGATGCGGAGGAAGTAGCCAAAAAATCTGGAAAAGAATTAGTCAATGCCGACCACCCACAAGTGGTAGAAATCTGGAACAACGTATTCATGCAGTTTGAACGCATGGCAGATGGCTCATTGGTTTCGTTGCCAGCCAAACACGTAGATACAGGCATGGGCTTCGAGCGTTTGTGTATGGCGATTCAAGGCAAACAATCGAACTATGATACTGATGTGTTCTCGAATACCATCAATTTTGTAGCGGCAAAAGCAGGTAAAAAATACGGCGAGGGAAAATGGGAAGACATTGCGTTAAGAGTAATTGCTGACCATATCCGTGCAATTGCTTTTGCGATTGCCGACGGACAGTTGCCTTCAAACAACAAAGCGGGTTATGTAATCCGTAGAATCTTGCGTCGTGCGGTGCGTTATGGTTATACCTATTTAGGTTTCCGTGAGCCATTTATGCATAGTATTATTCCATTGTTGGCGGAACAATTTGATGGTGTTTTCCCTGAATTAATCGCTCAACAAGAATTTGTAGAAAGAGTAATTTTAGAAGAAGAAAATTCTTTCTTGCGTACATTGGAAACAGGGTTGACGAGATTGGATAAAATCATTGCTGAAACAGAGAAAAACGGAAGAATTGCAGGAGAAATCGTGTTTGAATTGAACGATACTTTCGGTTTTCCTTCTGATTTAACCGCCTTGATTGCTCGTGAAAATGGTTTATCAATCGACGAAGAAGGCTATAAAATAGCCCTACAAGCACAAAAAGACCGTTCTCGTAAGGATTCATCGAAAGAAGCTACCGACTGGACAGTTGTTTCAGACGAAGATTTTGACTTTGAATTTGTAGGATACGACGAAACAGAAGCAGAAGCAAACCTTATCAAATACCGTAAAGTAAAAACCAAAGCAGGAAGCGAATACCATATCGTATTAGATAAAACGCCTTTCTACGCAGAAATGGGTGGACAAGTTGGCGACTCTGGCGTGTTGGAGTTAGGAGATTTGTCTATCAAGATTTCGGATACTAAGAAGGAAAACGATTTGTTTATTCATATTTCTACGGACAAAAACTTCGAGAAATTTGTTGAACAATATGCTACTGGTAAAAAATTAGTAGCCAAAATAGATACGGCACGTAGAAGTAAAATTACTTCAAACCATACGGCTACGCACTTAATGCTTTCGGCCATGCGTGAGGTATTAGGTTCGCATATTTCACAAAAAGGATCGTATCAAAACGAAGACCTTACTCGTTTTGACTTCTCGCATTTCTCGAAAGTGACGGATGAAGAATTAGCGAAGATAGAAGACATCGTAAATGCTAAAATCAGAGCGAACATCGCTTTAGATGAAAAACGCAATGTACCTATCAAAGAAGCAGTTGCCGCAGGAGCAACAGCTACATTTGGAGAAAAATATGGTGATTTTGTCCGTGTCATTACGTTTGACCCTAATTTTTCAGTAGAGCTTTGTGGAGGTACGCACGTGCCAGCAACTGGGCAAATCGGTTTGTTCAAATTCGTGGCAGAGAGTTCTGTTTCGGCAGGTGTTCGTCGTGTAGAAGCTTATACAGGTCAGAATGCGTTGGCAATGTTTGAAGAACAATTAGCCATTGTGAATGAATTGAAAGGTTTATTCAAAGGTCAATCAGATGTTGTGAAAGCGGTGAAAGCTTTGCTAGAAGAGAAAGCTGTTTTAAGTAAAAAAATCGAAGCTTTTGAAGGTGAAAAATTACAAGCCATCAAGGAAAACTTGTTGACGAAAGTACAAGCTGTTGGCGATGTAAATGTCATTGCGGAGGTGATTTCAGTACCAAGTGCTGATGCCTTGAAGCAACTGGCGTATGAATTAAAGGCTAAAGTAGATAATTTGTATTGTGTATTAGGGTCGGAAGTAGCGGGTAAACCACAATTAGCGGTCATGATTGCTGATAATTTAGTAGCTGAGAAAGGACTAAACGCTGGGCAAATCATCCGTGATATGGCTAAAGAAGTAAAAGGTGGTGGCGGTGGTCAGCCTTTCTTTGCAACGGCTGGTGGTTCTGATGTATCAGGATTAGCGAAGGCGATTGAGAAAGGGAGAAGTGCTGTTTAGGTATAAGTTTTAAGTATTGAGTTATGAGCTTTCTGCCTTATAGACATAACGTATTATGTTGATTAGTAGTTAATTCTTGAAAAAGTTGAAATTGTTTCTTATTTTTAACTGTTTATGAAAGATGAGATTTTGAAATATTTTTTAGAAATCAAGTCCAATATTGAACAGGATTTAGAAAAAGCTGTTGAGCGAGATGCCAGTCAAATTGAAATTGATAAATTAATTGATAGCTGGACTGAAGTAAATATTTTGATAAAAGATATTTTAAAAACTGAAAATAAATAAAGCCATGATAAATTTTGATTTCAAGCAACATTTTCAGAAACTCAAAGAAGCTCCCGACAAGCTTTCTGAAAGTTTTATTGAAAGAGATTGGTCAAAGTATTATGACACTCTTTCAAAAGAAGAACAACAAGAATTTAAAGCTGCTTTCAATGAATATCTGCGGAATCAGAATATTCAATACAAAGAACAAATTGAAATAGGGAAAGAAATGATGCGGAATGCAGGAATAACTATTTCTTAATGTATGAATCAAAAGTAACCTCCAAGACCTAAAAGGTTTATAAACTTTTTAGGTCTTTTTCATTGTTCTCTCTACAGATGAAAATATTCATATTACATACCCTACAAACTAGCTTATTGATACTATTGGTATCAACACTTACCTTTGGATTTGTAATATATTCTTACTTTGAGATAAAAGCTCAACCAGAACCGATACCTCAATTTTTCTGTGGAACTATATCTCCAATAGATGATAATCTTGGGGACAATATTAATGGGGAAAAGTTATTCAGGAATAATTGTGCTGCTTGTCATAGTACCACTGATGAAACCTTGGTTGGACCGGGCTTAAAGAATATTTCTGAAAGACGTCCTTTGAAATGGATTGTAAAATGGGTTCATAATCCTCAAAAAGTTATTAAAAGTGGTGATAAGTATGCCAATGAGCTATATTATAAATTTAATCAAGCCCAAATGACACCTTATCCCAACTTAACTGAAAAAGACATTATAGATATTTTAAAATATATCAACTAAATCGTGGCCTGTAGGCCATAAAACACTGTTTAAAATCATTTCTATTAGCGGGTGACTTAAGT
>NZ_JBWKYN010000234.1:0-7459 GCF_059423785.1 Arcicella sp. GW458-12-2-14-TSB2
TAGTAAAGCAATACTTGAGGATATTAATCTTTCTTATCTTCGTTAAGTTTACAAAACTTATAATTCCTGAATAGGAATACATTTTTGAGGGAATCGACTCTACAAAATAGAGGGATGATAAGCCACATAAGTAAAATGTGGTAATTGGAAAATATTGAAAGCCACTTCTTTTTAAATTTAAACTCCCAAAGAATTTGAATAACTAAATAAAGTACTTTAGTAGCTCTCTCTATAATCAGATAGGGAATCAAGACTGTCCAACCTAACAGGTATGAACTAGCAATTAGTAGGTATTTCATGATGATGTTCGGATAAAATCTATGTTGAATTGTAATTTTTTTAAATATTCAGTAAAGCTTATTTCATTATTATTTACTGATGTCTGAAGCATTGACTGAAGAAGCATGAAGCGTTCTTTATCTTCAAATAGTGTTTGATAATCAAAGGGTGATGCCTCTTTCAAACATTCATCCAAAAAATCAATTTTCTTCTGGTAGGTTTCAATTGCTCTTGGATAGTCCTCTTTTGGTAGTTTTCCTTCTAACTGCAAATGCTTTACCTGATAGGCAGTTAGCCATTGTTTTGTTGCCATAGGCTTAAAATTTTAATATTTGTTTGAAAATAATCCTACTTGCGATTCTGGGTAATTCATCCAGATGACTTCCTGAACCTCAGAACTCCTAATATTATTTTTTTTGACTGGTAATTCCACCTTTCGCCAATCTGCGTATAAATCATTATACAAATCTGAGTTGTATGAACTTACCATGGCCATACCTTCAATTTTATGTAACCTCTCTGAAAGTATGATGTGCTTTTCAGTGGAAAATTCAAACTTATAATCATTAAAGCTTTTCCTTGTTTCTTCTGGATAAGGAGGGTCAGCATAAAAAAAAGTACTGGAACTGTCAATCTTTGTAATGGCATCTTCAAAATCAAAATTGGTAACTTGAAAATTCCCTCTTAGTACTTCAGCTACTTCATGCAATTTTTCAATTGCATTATTCCATTTGGATACTGTTTCTCCACCTTTGGCATTATTATGCGTTTTTGCCATGTGCCATCCCTTGTTTTTTCTCTGAGCTCCTAACCCAAAAAATGACTGCCTAACCCTTACATAAAACCTTCTGGCTTGTTCTATTTTATTATCAGAATGTTCCCAACAATTGTTGTATTCTGAATTTGAACAAGGTGTTAGAAGTAGTAATCGAATCAATTCAGGTTCATGATTTCTAAGTACTTCAAAGAAATTGGTGATATCATTATTTATCTCGTTTGCTGTCTTAATCACAGCTCCAGAATAGTTTAGCGAAACAGCGAACGAACCACCAAATAATTCACACAGATGACAAAATGAACCTTTTTCAGGGAAGTGATGATAGAGGTAATCTAACCATGTGAATTTTCCTCCAAAGTAGTTAAAAGCAATTTTTCGTGATCTATTTCCGCTCATGTTAGGATTGCAAGTATGGTTTCATCATTACCATCAAGTGATAATGCTAATTTTTCAAATCCTTGACCAGATTCACTTGGCACAAATAAGCAATACTCTACAGTGGTGCCATCTAAGCTTATTCTAAAATGAAAATCTGGGTGATTGAATGTAACTTTTTCATTAGTTTTTTTACAAGTGAATGTAAAATCAGGATTTTTTAAAAGCCATTGTTGGTGATTGAAACATCTTATTTGATGCAATGCCCAATCTGGTAGGGTATCCGTTAAACCTGCTTCATTTCGTAGTGAATTTTGCTGAAGCAATTCGGTAGGTAATTCTATTAATTTCATTTTGGGGAAAATTTTAAATTAAAGAGTATCAGGGTCAATTTTAATCAGTTGTAAATAGTTTTATTTTTAGTAGTTCTTCCATAGTAGTAATTTTTCTGTTGGCTACAGTAAAAGAATAAACATCATTTTCACAATCGAAAAAGATAAGGAAAGTATCTACCTCATTAGGTACATTTTCTATCCATCCACCGTATGTTCCTTGAAAGCATAATACAAAATCAATTTTACGCTTTATCAATTCTTTAATAAATTGTTCAAGAAGCGTATCTTGTGGCTTTTCAAGAGATTCTGGCTTTTTTGAAGATTTTTTATTGCTGTGATACTCAATAAATAAGATAGGAAGTAACATTACCATTAGAATGAAAGCAATCAAATAAACTATTATCGTCTTGATGATTCCATATTCCTTTATATGTTCAACAAAATTTTGCTTAAATATCATAATTGTATAAAAGTTTGCGTTAAAGTGACCTTGATTCTATAAATTATATTTTCATTCTTTTGAAGTAATCTACTTTCAACAACCTCACTCTCTACATCCACTATTTTCAAGCCTTCAAAGTAGTCCTCTATTAGTTGTTTCTGCATAGCCTTTTCAGCTTCTCTTTGTGCATGTCCTGGGCGTTTAGGTATCTTGAAATGTGACATCAGCAATCATATTTTGGTCAATGTTTGCAATGCTTATACTATAAAAATATAAACAAGGACCTTCTTCAAATTTAAAGGATGAATAAGGGTTTACCTCTTCAAATTTGCTCTTTAAAGCATCAATATCAGACACATATACATACAGCCCTTTCCTATCCCTGAGCGTAATAAATCCCACTGGAATTAATTTACTTAATTGGCTATTACTTAAATGTTGTACCTCTGTAAAATTATGTTCTGTCGCCATCGGGATATTTTATTTTCAGGTAAACAATCTCAAATAAGAGTTCTAAAATTGGCATTAGCAAAGCCATTGTTAATACAAAATTGGGCTTCTGGAGTGTCGTTACTTGCGTCACTGAATCCATAAATTCAGCACTAACTTTTAGATTAAAGTTGATGGCTGAGAACAATACTTGTATCGCAAACACTATCAACATTATCATTATAGCATACACTCTTAGCGTGCTACTAACGTTTTGTATCAGCATGATTAGCGGAGCAAAAACTACGACAATAGCGACACAAAAAGCGACAATGTTAATGTCGTGCATTTGTATCAACACACTAAAAACGCTACTAATGCTATAGATTTTCATCAATCCGATGTTAATTAGTATCAACCATGACTTATCTCTTTTTCGCTCATCTTGCGACACTAAAACGCTACTAATTTTAGCGTTAATTTGTTCTTTGTCAGGTGTTAATGTCAAATTATCGCTACTAATCTGCTCATCTTGTGCTAATGTCGTTTCCTCCGTTTTGGTGTTAGATAGGTTCTTTGCTTTGTCTAAAATTTCGGTTTGCCACTTGTTGCGATACACTCGCATTGTCGATGATGGATACGCTAATTCTTTCGCTACTTCTGCCGCTGTTCTACCTTTAGCGAATAGGGCAAAAACTGCTTCTTGGTCTATTTTATTACGGACACTTGTCATTGTTTGTTAGTGGTAAAAAGGTAATGTTCATATTCAGTAGGTTGTCGCCAGTGGTCTTCGTCAAATACTTCTAATAATTCATTGGTTTGATTATCAATGAGCCATCCGTATCCAACTTCAATTCTTTCATGTACAGATTTCATATATACCTTCGCCTTTTTGGGGTTCAGCCGATTGATAAAACTGTAATGCGTTCTTGTCTCGCCATTCTTTAATATTAACCAAACTCTGTACAGCGAATTTTCAGGGCTTGGCTGTCGTTCTTTGGTAGAGGTACTCAATTTTTTAGTGGTTTAAATCTTTAAGCCGGTTGGTGAAAGATTTTTAGGGTTTGTTAAAAACACATTGAAAGATTTAAGGATCAATTGTTTGTTGACACAAATTTTATCAATGTGAATCTTCCAGTAATTAATTAAATCAATCATCGATTTGATACTCTTTATTCCTGGAGGGACTTTTCCTGATTTGACAGATAACTGTGCTTTTCTTAAAATCTTCCTGTCCTTATTCCACTTTAGTTGTTTGAATTTTTCATAAGCTCTATTTAATCCATGCTTAAATTCTTGCTTATCAAAGAAGATTGCTGGGTTAGCATGAATGTAGCTATCAGGCTTACTATCAAGCTCTTGTTGTGTCATTACAACCAATTCTTTCAAATCTTCAAACAATGCGTCCAAAATGCTAGAAGTACAAAGCGGATTATCAACATAAGGTTTAAACCAGTTAATCCATATCGTGTTTAGAATTAACTTTTGCTGTGCTTTTGAGCTGTCACGGTGTTTTGGATACAAAATTGGCATGGCAAAACGGTAAAAATCTACGGTCAATTCGATGGATTTCGCTCTAACTACCTGCCTTTTAGCGTTTTCCACAGAGTTATCCACATTTTTGCTATCTTGAATGCCGTTACCCTGTTTTTGTGTATTAGAAGGCTTATCGAAGTAATTACCCTTTATTTGCTCGCTACGAGGCGTTTGTTCATTTGTGTCACCACCCCCCGTTTGGGTGCTTTTTTGGGCTTCTTGCCCCTGCAAATAGCGTTTTAGGTAGGGATTGATGGTAGTAGTTTGACTCTCTACCTTTGTTCCTGTTTCTTGTTCCTGAGTAACTGTAAAGTTATCCGCTTTTCCACTAGGACTAATAGTAGTATTATCCTTTAGGATTGTTCCTTTAATAAAAGGAGGATTGCAATTTGCAACCAGAGGGGGAAGGGGCGGTTGGTTTTCAGCTTCAAAATTCTCAGATTTTTGCCACTTTTTTTCCGCTTTTGTACCCCAATTTTCGATAATTTGACCTGTCAAAATCCACGGATTAATGAAAATGGTATAGTCCTGATAATAGCCATTGAAAATCTTCTTCAGTAACACGCCTTTCCCTTCGCCAAGGTCAACCTTTGTTAAAAAACTCAATGCTCGCCAAGCCGTCGAATTGGCTTCTACGCCTACACGTTCTTTTAAATCGATGTTGTTTAACGATAAAAAGGGCAACATTTCGGGGTTTTTATCTCCCCAACGCTTGATTTCGGCAGTATAAAATTTGTTGTAAAAAGCGTACAAAATCCTGTTCGCAACACTGTCTCTAGTGAGCCTAATTTTGGTCTTTAAGTCCGAACGTGTTGAATTATACGTTTCCTTAAAAACCCGATACCGCTCGTGCATGGGACTTAAGGAATAAGAGTTGCCAGTCTTTACAGATTTTGCCTGTGGTTGATAAGTCCGTTTAGGTAAATTCGTTATACCTTGTGGTTGTGATGCTAACATTTTACAAAAATTTAGGGGCGGTCTTTCCCTGCTGTCTCATGAAAGGAAGGGAGTGCTTACATAACACTCCCATACACCTCACATAGCTTTGTTTCTAATCCTTTTTGGTAGAATCATCTACCTTTGAAAATGTCAGATAATAATCTTTCTGTGGTTCAAAAAATTCTGATGCAGGTGCATCGGACTGAATGGTAATGCTGACTTCACCAGCTGGAGTAAAATTGGTAAAATCTTTGTTTTCACCTTCTTTGCCATAAATGGCAGTAAATTTTGCTTGTTTCTGAGTACCAAAATCGGTCACAGAAAGGCACTTAAACTTTGCTTTGACTGTCGAATACATTGTAAAATTTGTTTAAAAATTAAGAATTTAACTCAGGGAGGTTCTCACGCCTCCCCAGAGTACCCAAACTACTGTTACTTACTCTACTACCTTTGCAGTGGTGGGTAAGAATCGAACTCCCCTAAATGAAACCGCCATTTCATGTTCCCAGAATAAGTAGATGCACCTACCTAAACACCACTATTTAATTATCTATTGCCGACCACCCACCCCAGAGTATTTCTTTAAAAATGCCCCCGACAACGTCAGGGGATTTAACTCAATAAACCTTGTATAGTTTATCAGATAACTCATAAAATCTTGTGGCTAAAATTAGCTCCCGACAACATATCGGGAGTAATCAGAATATTTAACCACTAAATATTATCTTTATTAGATTTGAAGTTTGAAAGATAAATACCCCCAACAAAGTCAGGGGATTTATAATCTTACCTCTAAACCTATTTAACAATATCGCTCATTGTATGGGTGTAAATTTGATAATAGCGTAAATCATCAGGCAAAATGCAGAGATTAAACAGGCTATCGCACCCATAAATGATTCACAAAAAAGTGAACCTATCAAAAGAAAAATAATTATGATACCTAGTAAGTATTTCATGTGTCAAAACTTTCGTTTATTTGAATGATATAAGGCAATACAGAAATAGCCTAGCATAAAGGCTAAAATAAGATAACCTAAAAAATTGCATATCTCTCTAATCATCCAAGTCGCTTGTTAATTCTTTGCCAAAGTGTTTCTCTGCTAATACACATCCACCTAAAAAAGCCATTAGTATTAGGCAAATTGGAATTAGGTTTACTAAAAAGCTAGCTGCATTTTCGGGCAAATCAATCGATATGTTCATGGTTTATCGGTTTTGAGGGAGTGCTATCCTCTCCCTCGTTTGATTGATTTAACATCATGTGGATATAGCTTTCCACTTCCTCTCCGTCTGAATTCGGGCCACGCCCATTTATACTATTAAAGTGCCACAAAGTGGGCGGGATGATAGGCATCCCGCCACCTATATTCTATGTTCTACACCTAGGTTGCAGATACAGGACTCGAACCTGTGACCTCAGGCTTATGAGGCCTGCGAGCTAACCGTCTGCTCTAATCTGCTGTTTAAAAACTTTATGGAATAATTGAATTGCTACTTTTACAAGCTCGTAAATTATGAAGTGGGCAAACCAAAACACTATCCCTTTCTACCATTTTTGTACCTAAATGTGGACAAACATTATTTTTAACTTCCTTCCCTACAAATTTGTCATACCATTTATAATACTTTAAACCAACTGGATGTCCAAATTCTGAAAGTTCTCCTCTTTCTGGTGGAATAATACCATTAGTTAATGAAATACATTTTTTCCTTTTAATTACTATTTCACTCACAGTAACCAAGTCATCAACTTTTTTGGTTGGTAATATTGCATTGGTTTTACCTTCATCATTAATTCTATAAAATGACTTAATTGATTTTGGTACATTAAACCTACCATCAATATGAAAATGTTCATTAGGAACCCCTAAATCGGGGTCTCTATGTTCAATTCCGAAAATAGGTACAATTGCACCGCTTTCCATTTTTGCACATCTAACTGGATAAATTTTACCTACAATTAGTTGCGTATTTTCATCAATGGGAATTAATTGGCTTTTCATTGCATTACCATTGGTATTTCCTCTCCAATCAATTTAAAAAACTCATCTGAAGAATTTAGTTTCCACAATCCATCAACTTCTACAAATAGTTTTGAAAGTGAATTTTCTTCTAAACTATCGAACTGGAAACTGGAGGTTCTAATAATCTGACTAAACCTAGTTACTGCTGCATTTGGAAACAGTTTATAATAAGCCTTTTCAACTCTACTCTTATCAGAACTTGGAAGTTTTTTAATTGCTTCTTTTATGTTAAAAATTCTCATAACAATATTATTTAAAATATTTAGTATAAAAAACAAAAATATATTAGGGGTATGTCCTTTTTATATTGTCTTTATAC
>NZ_JBWKYN010000235.1:0-7440 GCF_059423785.1 Arcicella sp. GW458-12-2-14-TSB2
GTATTATACTGAAAGGGATTTTTTTTGAGATATTCTAAAATCAACAGTCGCAAGACTTTTCTTTAGCTTTCCAGTTGATATAATAAGCAGAAGCAATTAATAAACCGCCCAAGCCACCAGTGATAAGTTCGTATTTGTCGGCAAACCAAACTATTTCACTAAGCTTTATCAGTAAACTTAACATAAGAAGCAAAAGTGGAATAGCATTCAAATGTTTTTTATAGTCTATCATCAAAATAATATTTGCTAGAACAAGACTCCCACCAATAAACCATAGTTCCCAAGTATGGTCAGCAAATAGACTTCCACCCAAAAACGGAATCAGTGTAATTAATAAGGGAGTAGCTATGCAATGTATCGCACAAAGGATAGAAAGGTAAAAACCAACCTTCTCTATTTTTAAAGTATGACGATGTGTATGTTCCATTGTTGTAATCATGTTGCAAAAGTAATACAATGCAACGTTATTGCAAATAAAAACGCTTAGTTTTTTGTTTTGTTGTTGTGAAATAAGTAAACGAGAATTTAAAATTTGCCTACCAATGTCAAGTATTTTTATTTTATAGATTCCTCAACGCCTTCAAATTATAATATTTGTTGTGTAATATTTTGTAAATCAGGTGTTTATGGTAATTTGTGTGTTTTGTTTTTTGTGGAGTTTTAAAGTGAAAAATAGCGCTGAAAATATAACTTAAATTTTAGTTTTCATTTTGAAAAGACAATTATATAAACTATTTTTATAGTTATATAACTATGTTTTTAAAAGATGAAGACACCGAAATTTTACATCGTACTATTATTAATATTGATGAGCCAACAAAGGGTGGTAGGTCAAACGGAGATGGAAACCCAAAGTTTGATTCGACAATACCAATTTGAAAAGGCAATTGTAAGCTTGAGCAATTGTTCGACCACGGGCTGTCGTTTAGATTTAGCATATTGCCAGACAAAGGTTGGTAGGATAAAAGAAGCCATAGAAAATTATCAGGCTATTTTAGACCAAGACCCCAATAATGCTTTGGCAATGATGAGCTTGGCAAATCTCTACGAAAAAACAAATAAATTATATCAAGCCAAGAAAAGCTATCAGTCTTTACTTAATATAGATTCTACTAATGCATTTGTTTATAAAAGCTATGCCATGCTTTGTTTAAAGCTAACAGAAGATTCTCTTGCAAAAATATATTTCAAAAAGGCGATAACTATTAGTCCATCAGATGCTGAAAGTATTGCAGAACTAGGAAAACTTTTTGTAAAAACCGATAGCTTATCAGAAGCCAAAGTATTAATTAAAAAAGGTCTTCTTTTAGATTCAACCTATATTACCCTTTGGCAGTTGAATGCCAGAGTAAATTATCGAGAAAGCAAATTTAAGCCTGTTGTATCGTCCATCAAAAAAGCAATGGCTTTAGGGGATTCTTCTGTTGGGTATCAGCAACTGTTAGGATATGCGTATTTTTATCTGGATAGTATTCCGCAATCTATAGCTTGTTTTGAACGCGTATTGAAAGTAGAGATGGAGTCGGAGCCTGCTTTCTTTTATCTTGGCTTATGTTATACTAAACTGAAAAAAGAAGATTTAGCCATTCAATATTTTCAACAAGCAATTAATGCAGGATTATCAGACGATTTACCAAAGTATTATGAACGAATTGGCTTTATTGATGAGAAGAATGCTAGATACAACAATGCGCTTGAAGCTTATCAAAAAGCATTGGAATATTCTGGAAAGGCAGACTATTTATATTTAATAGCTCGTGTAAATGATTGGAAATCAACCGATAAGTCAAAGGCTCTGAAGTTATATAAGCAATATATGCTATCTAAAAACAAAAAAAATAACGAATATATTTCTTTAGCTACCGAGAGAATTAAAGAATTGGAGACGGTCAATATTGCAAAGGCTAAGCCGTAAAGATAGGATTTATCACTAGCGAGATAATCAAACCCTTATCCATATCCATAGCGAGGGACTTAAGTCCCTCGCTATGGATATAGATAAGGGTTTGATTATTAGATGTTTATAATGTTGTGAGTAGTCTGTATAAGTCAAATACTTTGACTGAAAATTTATTCAGCTTGTAATTTCTCAAAAACAGCTTTTGATACTTCAACCACTGTTCCATGACGTAGCCCTTTAGGGAAAGTCATTTGGTCAGAAACATCCTCCCAAGTCTTGTAATCTTTAGAACGGATAGCACCATACTTATGCTCAGTATATTTATCAAAATATACATAAGTATATTCACCGATTTTTACACTTGTAGGTCCTTCTGCCCAATATTTTCCAGTGATGGGTGCTGATACCTCGGTAGGATATGGCCCTTCAGCTTTTTTAGAACGTGTAATCCTGATATTTTTTTCTGCTGGCTTAGGATTTTCGTTTTTCACAAACATATAATACCATTTACCATCTTTCAGAATAGTAGCGTCAATGGCACTAAAAGTAGGGTTAAAAAATAACTTAGTTTCGCTAAAAGTCTTGAAATCACGTGTTTTTACATAATAAATACGGTGATTTAAGCCTTTTTCACGCTCAGTTTCTCCAATTTCTGAATGTCTTCCTGGGATAGTAGTTGCCCAAAAAATCAAATAATTTTTGGTTTTATCATCATAAAAAACCTCTGGAGCCCAAGAGTTTTTGGCCGTTGGCTCATGTTCCATTACTGGAATGGCTTGTTGTTCAGACCAGTTGATTAAGTCTTTAGACGAAGCGTAGCCAATAATTCTATCGTTCCAACCACTAGTCCAAACCATTTTAAATTCGCCATCAGCCCCTTGAATAATACATGGGTCACGCATTAATTTATCTTTGCCAACGTTTGGTTTTAAGAACGATTTACCCGCTTTTAGGGTCTTCCATGTTAAACCATCTGTACTTGCCGCAAAATGTAGTCCGTCTTGGCCGTTATCCACAAAGTAAGAAAACAGCAAAAATTTGTCTTGAGCCTGTGTTTTTGAATAAACAATTGTAAAAAGGAGTACTAATAAAAAGAAACTTTTTTTCATGTGAGGTAATAATGCTAAAGGGTGTTAAAAAGATTTTTTACTTGTTCAATCGTGAGGTTTTGGTAATCTTTCAAAAATAATTTAATGTTCGAAAACTGCTCAAATTCAGCTTTATCATGCGTTGTTGTTAGTATAATTGTTGTACAACCAGCATTTTCAGAAGTTTTAGCACCTGTTGGCGAATCTTCAAATACGAGGCTTTTATCTAGTAAAATGCCTAACTCTTTTGCTACTTTTTCAAAAACTTCGGGGTCTGGCTTGCCTTTATCTACTAAACCAGAGTGGACTACTGACGAGAAGTAATGACGAATACCTAAATTATCTAATACAAAATCGACGTTTTCAGCAGGAGCAGCACTACCAATACCCATAGGAATGTTAGCAGCCTTTGCTTCTTCTAAGAAATTCGCAAGTCCGTCTATCAATTTCAATTCATCTTTGAATACTTTACGATAATGTTCTTCTTTTTCAAAAGATACTTGATAGCGTTCTTCAGTTGTAAATCTATGAGGGAAGAGCCTTTCTATGATTTCTTCGTTCTTTCCATGACAACGTTCTTTTACTTCTTCAAGCGTTAGATCAAGTCCTAATTCCTTTAATTTTAGTTGCCATGCACGGTGGTGTACCATCATATTGTCCACCATTGTGCCGTCCATATCAAAAATGAATGCTTGCATACGTATTGTTTTACCGTAAATTATAATGTTTTTGGAAGGGAAAACCTTATGAAAAAATAAATCGTGTAAACTTAACACGATTTATTGAGTTGAGCAAAGTTTCAATAAATGAAAAAGCAACAGTAAAGAGATTAACCTCTACTGTTGCTTCAAATGCGTTAGCGGAAAGTATTAATTTCGTCCTTTATAAGTTGGTTTGTCAATACTTGTGCTTCCATATGCGGGGCAATTATTTTTCCTTGCACATGATGCTAAAGACAAAACTGCCATAAAACCAATAATAATAGTAGCTTTTTTCATGATTAAAATTTGAATGTAAGTGGTACATAAAGGTACTCTTACGTTAAATTACGAAAAAAAAGAATAAATATTGTTTCGCAAATGATTAATTTTCAAAGGATTGTGAGATAGCTATCGGCTTTCGGTCATCAGATTTCGGATTTGAACTAACAGCCAATCTCCATTATTCCTAACGAGGGAATGAGTTCCCTCGTTAGAGATTTTTTGTCTTGTATGAATTTGAAATTACTGTAAGAAAGAACTCCTCATTCCACACTCAAAACACATCACTTAGAACACTACTGTTCAACCATCGAAAGGTTTTCGGCCAATGTCAATTCATCTTGGCTAAGAATAAAAACTTTTTCTTCTCCTCCTTCATTAGCTTTTTCGCCATAGCCCAAGATTGTCATCATACCTTCTTTGCCTTGTTCGTCAGCAAAGAGGCGAGTTGTAATCGTGCCGTTTTCTAGTCTGTCCACAATTACGTGCTTTGGTGCTGGAATCAAACAGTGTTGAATACCACCATAACCACCCAAAGATTCCTGATAAGCACCCGTATGGAAGAACCCAACAAACTGGCGTTCTTGTCCTTCTTCAAAGATTGGTAAATACAAATCTGAACTGTGGGCTTCAGTATTATAAAAATCCATTGAGTCGCAAGTAAGTCCACCTAAATTTACTTTTTGGTATGGACTTCCCCAGTTATTCACAGGCAACATGATATATTTTTGGTTCATACCCCAAGAATCTGGTAATTGCGTAATGAAAGAACCATTAATCATGTACCATAATTCTTTATCATTTTGTAGCTTCTGGTCGATGATTTCGTATAAAACTGCACCACTTTCACCTACAGTATAAGAGCCAAATTCAGTAAATAAATTTGGTACAGGTACATTACTTTTATTACAAATCCATGAGATAGACTCTACAATTTCATCAATCATCGCTTGATAATCGTAGTTGAATTGTAACGAAGTTTGGATAGGTAAACCACCCCCTAAATCGATAGAATCAAGTTCTGGACACACCTTTTTTAGTTCACAATATTTATAGATAAAACGGCTCAATTCAGACCAATAATAGGCACTATCTTTAATACCTGTATTGATGAAGAAATGTAACATTTTTAATCTATAACGCTCGCTATTTTGGATTTTGTTTTTGTACAATTCCATTACATCTGAATAGCGTAAACCCAAACGAGAAGTATAGAAAGCAAAGTCTGGCTCCTCATCTGTTGCGATTCTGATACCTAAATTTACGGTTTCAGTCGTTACAAATTTGTCGTAAAAGTCAATCTCCTTAAGATTGTCTAAAATTGGAATACAATTAAATCCTTCATTGATTAACTCACTGATATACTGTGTATAAAGAGGTAGCTTGTATCCGTTACAAAGAATATACGTTGACTTAGAAATCTTGTTTTCTCTGTACAAATCACGAATAAGTGAAATGTCGAAAGCAGAAGATGTTTCGAGGTGCACATTGTGACTCAGAACCTCCTCGACAATAAACTTAAAATGGGATGATTTTGTACAATAACAATAAGTATAATTTCCCTTATAGTTGTACTTTTTGATGGCGTTCTTAAACATCCTTTTGGCATTTTCGATATGCTCGCCAACTTTGGGTAAGTACGTAATTTTCAAGGGTGTACCATATTGCTGGATAATGTCCATAAGTGGAACATTATTGAACAAAAGTTCATTGTCTTGGTCAATGTTGAATTCCAAGGTTGGGAATTCAATGGTTTGGTCAATTAGGTCAATGTAATTTTTCATCCTACTGCGAAAAGCATAAATGCGGGGTTTTGATTAAAAATACTTATATCTTCGTGAAACTTAATCTCAGAAGTTTTTTTTAGTAAAGGTAAATTTTTGTTGTTTACTATTAACGAAACTGCTACATAAAAAGCGTGCAAAAGTGCAATAAAAGTATGACCTTTGCAAGCATAAAAATTGGATTTATTCTATATTTAACGTTCCGTTTTTAGAATTAGTTTCTACGGGGAGTACTTTCCGTAAACAGGTTTCATGAAAAAAATACATTTTATTGCTATCGGAGGTGCAGCGATGCACAATTTAGCCATTGATTTACATAATAAAGGCTATCATATTACGGGTTCGGATGATGAAATCTATGAGCCTTCGCGAACCCTATTGGGGGAAAAAGGTTTGCTTCCTGCCGAAATAGGCTGGTTTCCTGATAAAATTACGAGAGATTTAGACTGTGTAATTTTAGGAATGCACGCTCGGGTAGATAATCCAGAATTAGCTAAAGCCCAAGAATTAGGCATAAAAATTTATTCGTATCCTGAATTTATTTATAGCCAAAGTTTACATAAACAAAGAGTAGTTATTGCGGGGAGTCATGGAAAAACAACCATTACTTCGATGATATTGCACGTACTGAAATACCATCATCGCAAATTCGACTATATGGTAGGTGCGAGAATAGAAGGTTTTGATACGATGGCAAGCCTTTCGGATGCCCCTGTGATTGTGATTGAGGGCGATGAATACTTATCGTCACCTATCGACCGTCAGCCTAAATTTTTGCATTATCACCCTCATGTAGTATTGATGTCGGGTATTGCTTGGGACCACATCAATGTCTATCCAGATTTTAACGATTATGTACATCAGTTTGAATTACTAGCAGACTTGCTTCCCAAAGCAGGTAGTTTTATTTATGATGAAACAGACAAATTGGTTAATAAAATTGGAGAAAAAGAATACGAAAGCGTTAAGAAGTTTCCTTATAAAGCTCATGCGCATAAAGTAAAAGACGGCAAAACATTTTTGATTTTGCCCGATAAGAAAGAGTTAGCCATTGAAGTATTCGGAGAGCATAACCTAAAAAATTTGAATGGGGCTAAATTAGTCCTTTCGCAGATTGGTATTGAAGAGGATGAATTCTATCAAGCGATTCCGTCTTTCAAAGGTGCTGCCAAACGCTTAGAATTGGTCGCTGAAAATGCAGAGACAATTATTTATAAAGACTTTGCTCATGCACCCTCTAAAGTAGAAGCAACGACCAAGGCCGTAAAAGCACAATTTCCTCATCGTAAATTGGTAGCCTGTTTAGAACTACATACTTTTAGTAGTTTGAATAAAGACTTTTTAGGAGAATATGCCAACAAATTGAATGCGGCAGATGTTGCCATCGTGTATTTTAGCCCGAAAACGCTAGCTCATAAAAAACTACCAGCTATTACGCCTGAGGATATTAAAACCCATTTCAATAATCCTAATTTATTAGTTTTCACAGATAATGCTTCCCTCAAAGATTTTCTATTAGCAGAGCGATGGCGTAACAGTAATTTGTTAATGATGTCATCAGGGACTTTCGATGGACTTGATTTTAAAGAATTATCTCAAGGAATTTTACAATAAAAAATAACACCTCATTTCATCTCTGAAGGATAGTTATTAAGTTCTAATCATTTACTATTAGCGGGGGACTTAAG
>NZ_JBWKYN010000236.1:0-7439 GCF_059423785.1 Arcicella sp. GW458-12-2-14-TSB2
TAAAAATGGAATTATTAATTATCTCTATAACAATTGTTTAATTTTTGCTCTTGTTGGACTTAACAAAGAGTTGATTACTCCAACGTAGAAGAATATTAGTAACTTGCCAAATATCAAGATGGTTTGTTGCTGACACTCCTTTCGTTGGAGATAATTCCAACGAAGGTACAAAATATAGTTTTTGATGAATTTCTTTGAGATTGAAAATATAGCTTTTGAAATTTTAGGTTATCCCATCAGCTATGTTGAGTTGATAGGAACATTGTTTGGCTTGATTTCGGTTTATTTTGCTTCAATAGCAAACATCCTTACTTGGACAACAGGAATCGTAAATGAAATTTTTCTTTTCATTTTATTTTTTCAAGTCCAATTGTATGCTGATATGTTTCTTCAAGTTTATTTTTTTATCGTTACTCTTTATGGGTGGTATAATTGGAATACAAAGACAAATACAAGCAAAATTTCGAAAATAAATTTCAGAAACCGAATCATCATTGTATTTGCCATTGTTGTAGGTTCAGTATTGTCTGGGTTTATTTTCAAAAATATTCATTTGTATTTGCCAAGCTATTTTAAAATTCAGGCAGCCTATCCTTTTACTGATTCTTTCATCATGGTTTCAAGTATTTTTGCAACGATACTCCTTGCAAATAAGAAAATAGAAAATTGGTATTTGTGGATTGTAGTTGATATTGTTTGCGTTGTCCTCTATTATAAAAAGGATATTTTTTTCCTCTCGCTTGAATATTTTATTTTTCTTGGTTTAGCATCATTCGGATTTTATCACTGGAACAAACAATTAAAGCATGGTTAAGGCATTTGTATTTGGAAAGTTTTTGCCTTTCCACAAAGGACATCAAGCAATGATAAATTTTGCTTTGAGTAAGTGTGACTTGCTTACAGTTTTAGTTTGTTGTAGCGATAAAGAAAACATTACGGGGACTGTTAGAAAATCATGGATTGAAAAAACTTATACGAATCAAACAAATATTGAAGTAAAAATACTGGACTATTTAGAAAGCGAATTGCCAAATACCTCTGAAACCTCTGAAGAAGTATCAAGAATTTGGGCAGAGGTTTTTAAAAAACAATTACCCGATTATTCCCTTCTAATTACATCAGAAGGATATGGCAATTTCGTTGCTAAGTTTATGAATATTCAACATATTGCTTTTGATATAAATAGGAAGGAAATCCCTATTTCTGCTACTGCTGTGCGTAATAATATGGTTGATAATTGGAAATACTTGCCTGAAAGTGTAAAACTAAACTTGGTAATTAAGGTGGTAATTCTTGGAACAGAATCCACAGGTAAATCAACATTAACACAAAAACTTGCAAAATATTACAGGTGTGGTGCTGTATTGGAAATTGGAAGAGATTTAATTCCTAATTCCAATGACTTTACTTTTGATGATTTACATTTAGTGGCAAACGAACATGCAAGACAAATTGACATAGCTTCCGTTGGAAGTAGTCCTCTTTTAATAATTGATACAGATATTCATACAACAAAATCGTATTCAAAATTCACCTTTGGGAAAGAGCTTTTAATAAGTGACAAAATTTACAAATCCAATAAAGCAAATCTCTACCTTTATCTTAATAACGATGTTGAATATTTTCAAGACGGAACAAGATTGTGTGAAACACGAAGGAATTTATTAGACCTGTCGCATAGGCAGATTTTAATTGACTATGATATTGATATTGTAGAAATAAAAGGTGACTGGGACAAAAGATTTGAAAAGGCAGTTGAACAAATAAACAAATTGATGGCAAGTAATGAAATAAAACACAGATTTAGAACAGATTTTCTAATAGCCTAAGTGTTCGATATTTTTCATAGAATGCCTCGAAATTAATCCTTCCTTTTTATCAGATTGTAAATCCTCTTATCTTTGCTTCGACTTGGTATCCCTGAGATACCTTTCAGAACACTACGAAAAGCAAAATTATACATTTTATGTATAACTTATTGAGTCATTTTAATTAGTCCAAAGTTCGTAGCAATCCAAATAATATTTCCTTCAATAGCAATATCCCAAATATTATTATTGTGTATTCCTTCTCTAAAAAATAGAGGTTCAATTATGCCATTAGACATTCTAATTAATCCATTATTTGTTGCCATCCACATAATACCACTTTTATCAATTTCAATGTCTCTAACCATATGGTCAGGTACTTTTGAATTTGATTTATTGAAATGAGTCCATTTCCCATTTTCGATTATTGAGAATCCTCCTTTTCCCATTCCACCGCCATAACCAATAAATAATTTGTTATTATGGTATTTTAAAGCTCTTACTACTGATAGTTGTAACTCAGAGTTTTCACAATAATAAGACTTCCAATTCCCATTCGAGTAAATTAAAAGCCCTGAATTGTGTCCAATTGCGATTTCTCCATTTTTGTTTATATCTATTGCCCTTACGGTAATTCCTTTTTCAGGAATTTGAACTTTTGACCAAAAGAATTTATTGTAACGAAAAACACCACTTTCTCCTCCAAAATAAATATTTCCTTGTTTATCTTCTGCAAAGGCTATTGCTGATATATTGGATGTTGGGATATGTTTCGTAGTAAAGATTGTCCATTTTGTTCCATCAAATTTGGCAATTTCAGAAACTGGGCTTGAGTAGTTTAGCCAAATATTTCCTTTGGAATCGGTAAAAATTGGCGTTACTATATCACCTTTGATAACTGAGTTTTTCTTATTTAGATTTGTGAATTTACCATTCTCGAATTTGACTAAACCAAACTTTATAGTTCCCAAATATTTTGTTCCATTTTTATCCACTGATACTTCCCAAATATCATTATCAATAATAGTAGTATTATTGGTATCAAAAAGTTCAACAGTTTGACTAAAAGCAGAGATATTAAAAAGAATAATTATTATTGTATTTATTAAAATTATTTTCATCATTTTTCGGTATATAGCTAAAAATATTCTAAGTTTAGAAAGGAGTCCTAATGTTTTAAGAATGTCGAGGAGAGGAATAATAGAATGAGCTTATCCTATTAACTATCTTCACCCTTGTTGGTGTTAGTTCACCAACAAGGGCGGGCGAAAGTGTATATAGTTTGGTATAATCACAAATCCATATACTTTCACTCGATGATTTTCAACCGAAAAATTAAGGCTATCAGTCATAATTTGTTTATACTTATCTGGTTTGAGCAAGGGTTTCCACCATACAATTGTAGCTGTGAAGAACTGTATGTAGTAATGATTCATAAGATTAAAGTTTGTAGTATTTTTCGTTAAGGCCTGCCTGTTAGAGAGATACAATTTATAAGTATACTCAAGTTTGAGCTTTTTATAAATCTAAAAAAATAATTTAAATAAACCAATTATTTTGCTATTGTTGGGTTTAACAAAGAGTTGATTAGTCCAACATAGAGGGATATTTGTAACTTGCTTAAGTTGGTTTGTTGCTGACGCTCGTTTCGATGGAGATAATTCTAACGAAGACACATAAACAGACGTAAATCGACTTAATATAAACCCACATGAACAAACACATATATACAAAACTAACATTAGGAATATTTACAATTTTAGGATTAATAATAAATTCCTTTGGGCAAGTTAATTCAAAGCCAACAATCTCGTTTACTTTTGATGATGGGTCAATTGATGATATAGGAGCATATAAATTAGAGGTCTGGAATCAAATGCTCCTTGATAATTTGAAAAAACATGAGTTGAAAGCAATTCTATTTTCGGCAGGAGGGAATAAATCAACTGCTAAGGGTAAATATGTATTATCTTCTTGGAACAATGCTGGGCATTTCATTGCAAATCATACCATTTCTCATCCCAATTTCAATAGTAAAAATGTTAGCCTCGAAAGTTTTAAGCTTGAGCTTACCCAAAATGATGCTGTCATTAATAAGTATTCAAACTACTTGCCTTACTTTAGGTTTCCCTACCTGAAAGAAGGCAATACGCCCGAAAAGGTTAATGGCTTTAGGAAATTCTTGATAGAAAAAGGTTATAAAAATGGGCATGTGACAATTGATGCTTCTGATTGGTATGTTGATAGCCGATTGGTTAAAAGACTTAAAGAAAATCCCCAAGCTGATATTACTGGCTTTAGAGCGTTTTATAAGGAACATCTCTTCAATAGAGCAGAATTTTATGATTCGTTATCCTATCAGATGACTAATAGACACATTAATCATGTGATACTATTACACCATAATTTAGCAGGGGCATTATTTTTGGGCGATCTAATTCAACATTTTAAAGATAAAGGCTGGGAGGTAATTAATGCAGACAAAGCCTATCAAGACACAATTTTTGAAGCTGATATTGACAATATTCCAGCTGGAGAAAGTTTGATTTGGGCATTAGCCAAAAAATCAGGAAAATTCAATAATATACTAAGATACCCAGCGGAAGACGGAGATTATGAAAAACCATTAATGGATAAATTAGGACTTTGATAAAACTAGCGAATTAGGTAGTTATCAAAACAAAAAGGGTTGTGAAAATTATTTTCACAACCCTTTTTGTTTAAAGTTTAAATCTATACTAAATTATAATCTAGCTAATAATTCAGCTTTTTTGGCTGAAAATTCTTCTTCTGTTAAAACGCCTTTTTTAAGGAGCTCTGCCAAACGATCAATCTTATTAAAGATGTCATGGTCTTCTGATGTGGCAATTGCAGGAGTTGATGTAGTTGAATGCTTTGTCTCACTCTTTTGTGGTGCTGACTTTTCTTGCGATTGTTCTGTTGCCGCAGAAGTTTTTTCTTTTTTAGCAATGTCCGTTCCAGAAATCAATGGTAGATTCGATATGTCAACCTTCCCTAATTGACTCGTGAATGCAACAGCGAAATCTTTGCCTTGTTGCTGAGATACACCAGATATTTGATGATTTAAGGTATCGTAAACCGATAGTTCACCGTTAATTTCAATCGCCAATCTACTAACAGGTGAAGGGAAAAACGCATATTTAATATTATTTTGCGAACCTGATGATGATGGTGAACCTAAGTCTGCAGGCCACCAATTACCTGAAGTAGAAAAACTATTATTTCCTGCTAGTGAATCATCAGTGGCTGTTTCTGAATCAAATACGGGAATATCTTTGTCTAAAATTAAGTTTGCTAAATCCTGACAAAGATTTTGTACAGTATTTTTTAATTTGTTGTTGAACATATCACCAACCATCGTCATACCGCCACGCATCCATTGTGCACTTCCCCCCAATTCACTAATATTAAATTGAGCCATATTTCCACCGCCATTTACAACGGCTTGCAACACGGATAATACAGTATCCTGACTAAGGTCATAACGTGATGCAATTGAATCAATATGTTGTTTGCCTTCTGGCGTAAGTTTTTTTATCGTGTTATTCATAATATTTGAGTAAATCTACTATTTAATCTGTGTGTTTAATCATTATTTACTAGTTACCAAATAAATGTGCAAGTGTGTATTTTTGTTGAAATGAGTACCATAAACTACAATAATGAGTATTAAGCACTACAGAAAAAACGTTTTGCGATGTTTGTAGGATAATATACACTATTTTGATTAGAAATGGTGCTGATTTTTGTGGACTATTTGATAATCCTTTCATGCTACCTAGCCTTTTTTCTAAAAAATAACAACTTCTGTAATAAGCTTTTGATAAACAATTTATAGAACATTTGTATATTTGCAGGCACAAATCAAAAAGACAAATTAATGTAAGATATAATTTCTTTCGAGCGATAGAGGTAGCAAACCACCAAGTGGAGAGCTATAGTCATTCACTTTTTAAGAAGAAATTATGCTTATATTACAAAACATTTCATATATCCATCCCAACAAAGATTTACTCTTTGACAATATTAATCTTTCCGTAAACCGTCATGATAAGGTAGCTTTGATAGGCAACAATGGCACTGGTAAATCTACTTTGCTTAGCATTATTGCAGGTACTTTGCTACCATCTGCTGGACAATTTAATGTGGCTACCGAGCCTTATTATGTTCCCCAGATTTTCGGACAGTATAATGATTTAACGTTTGCACAGGCACTAAGAATTGATGCTAAACTTGAAGCACTGAAAGAAATCCTAGACGGAAATGTAACAGAAAATAATCTGAGCTTGCTGAACGACGATTGGACTATCGAAGAACGTTGCAGTGAGGCGTTAAGCTACTGGCAATTGACCGACTTAGAATTGACCCAGAAAATGGAAACATTAAGCGGAGGACAAAAAACTAAAGTTTTCCTTGCAGGGATTGCTATTCATCAGCCCGAATTTATTTTGTTGGATGAACCCAGTAATCATTTGGATACAGCAGGCAGACAATTGTTGTATAATTTTATCCGCTCTACTTCAAGCACTTTGATGATTATAAGTCACGACAGAGAATTATTAAACCTTCTGGATGTAGTCTGCGAACTAAGTAAAAGAGGAATTACCGTTTATGGAGGTAATTACGATTTTTATGCAATGCAAAAGCAAATAGAAAATAATGCCCTGAATCAGGACGTAAAAAGCAAAGAAAAGGCCTTTAGAAAAGCTAAAGAAAAGGAGCGTGAGACCTTAGAAAGGCAACAAAAGCTAGATGCTCGTGGCAAGAAAAAGCAAGAAAAAGCAGGGATTGCCACCATCATGATGAATACCCTAAGAAACAATGCTGAAAGAAGTACGGCTAAAATAAAAAATGTTCATGCCGAAAAAATTGGTGGTATTTCGCAAGAACTACATGAGTTACGTTCGGCATTGCCAGATATTGATAAAATGAAATTTGGGTTTGATAATTCCGCCTTGCATAAAGGCAAAGTATTATTCAGAGCAACCGACATTAATTTTCAGTATAATAGTCAATTGCTTTGGAAAGAGAACCTGAATATTCAAATTTCAAGTGGTGAACGAATATCTCTAAAAGGGTTAAATGGTTCGGGAAAGACAACGTTGATTAAAATAATCTTGGGCAAACTAGACCCGCAGGTAGGAGAGGTTTACAGGGCTGATAATAAATCAGTTTACATTGACCAAGATTATTCCCTCATTGATAATGCATTGAAGGTTTACGATCAAACCCAACAATTTAACCTCACTCGATTACAGGAACACGAAATAAAAATTAGGCTCAATAGATTCCTTTTTACGAAAGAATATTGGGACAAGCCTTGTAGTGCATTGAGCGGAGGGGAGAAAATGCGCTTGATGCTGTGTTGTTTAACAATTAGTAATCAGTCGCCAGACATTATTATTCTTGATGAGCCAACCAATAACCTAGATATTCAGAACATAGAGATTCTAAAGAATGCAATTAATGAATATCAGGGGACTTTGATTGTAGTATCTCATGATGATTATTTTTTGGAAGAAATAAACATAGAACGTATCGTTAAATTGTAAATCAAACATGAGTCATCCCGAATTTTAAAATCATAAAAAAGCGGTCGAAATTTGTTTT
>NZ_JBWKYN010000237.1:0-7347 GCF_059423785.1 Arcicella sp. GW458-12-2-14-TSB2
ATACAAACCGTACAGGATGTTTGTTATATAAGTTTTTCCTGAATTATTTGCTCCAGTAAGTATGGTTAGGTTTTTCCCTAAATCAATTTCAGCTTTTTTAATCGCTCCAACATTTTCTATGCAAAGTTTCATTAGTCTAAGTATTTACTATTTATTGTAGGTTTGAAGATACAACCATCTAAATCAATTCTCAAAAATACGATAAACCTTTTTGTTTACATCATTCATTAGATACATTAAATATTATTTCTTCGCATTAGGTAATTTAGGAGCAACATAGTCGCCACCTTCTTTTAATTGCTGAATACCCATGATTTGTTTCATTGTTTTGTCCATTCCTTCTGTTGAACCATCCAAGAAGATAACGTTACCTTGACCTTGTTCTGCAAAATGCTTAACAGCCTCTGTCCACATCGAGAAAAGTATCAACGAAGCATCCAGATTAGCCTCATTCATTACTTTGGCTGATTCAGCCATACCTCTGGCTACTTCTTCACGGAAGAGTGCCACACCTTGTCCACGCAACTGTGCCGCAATTTTTTCTGCCTCTGCCGATATTCTAATGGCATTACCTTCTGCCTCAGCAGCTTTGGTTTTAGTAATTAATAAAGCCTGACCTTCGTTTTCAGCAGCAGCCTTTAGGTTATTCGATGCTACAACCTGTGCCATCGAACGCATGATAGCTTCGTCAAAAGCAATATCATTCAACTGTAAATCTATCAAATGATAACCCCATTGTTCTAGGGTTTCATCTAATTCATTCTTAACGTTCAATACAATCTCACCACGTAATAACAATACCTCTGCTTGTTTTTTAGTAGCTACAAAGGCACGAATAGTTCCTTCTACGGTACGAATGAGGGCTTGCATAAACGAGCGCTCATCCATGTATTTAAATGCTACATTTTTGATAGTTTGTTCTTCCTGATTCAATACTGCATACACTAGCATAGCTTTGAAATTCACATTTGCCTGATCAGAAGTAATGGCCTGAAATTCTAATTCCATCGAGCGGTTTTGAATAGAGATTCTCTTGAAAATAAATTCGATAAACGGAATTTTAAAGTTTAAGCCGGGCGTCATCACTCTATGGTATTTACCAAAAACTGTTATTACTGCAACCGTACCTTGGTTGACAATAACAATTGAAAGAAAAACCACAACGAAAGCAAAAACCACTAAAATAATTAAAGCACTCATAGTTTTGGGGTTTAAGTATGTATGTTATTAAATTAAAAATATAGAAACAGCACCAAAGTACGGAAAACTTTGATGCTGTCGCATATAATTATAAGAGAATGTATATTTATAGTATAAAAGGTAATTTTATATCATTTTAATAGCGCTCATTCCGCCATCTACATTTAGTATTTGTCCTGTAATCCAGCTTGCTTCTTCAGAAACTAAAAAAGCACTAATGTTTGCGACGTCTTGTGCATGACCAAATCTACCAATGGGATGGCGTTTGTTAGAGGCTTCTACCTTTTCCTCGCTTGATAATAAGTTTTTTGCCAAAGGAGTAGCCGTTAGCGAGGGAGCTATACAATTTACTCGAATTTTATTACTAGCAAATTCTGCTGCCAACGAACGAGTAAGCCCCTCTATGGCACCTTTTGCACTTGCCACAGAGGCATGGAAACCCATACCAATTTTTACAGCAACAGTACTATATAAAATGATTGAGGCACTACTGCTTTTTTTAAGCTTGGGTAATACCGCTTGAATAACCGAAATGGCACCTAGTACATTTACTTGGAAATCGTTCTTGAAATCATCTTGTGATAAGCGTTGAAAGGGTTTTAAATTTATTGTACCCGGACAATAAATTAAGCCATCTAATACGTCAGGAAGTTCATTAAACACCGTATTGTCTGGATTCAATGCATCCCAAGTAACATGTTTGATACCTGCTATTGAAGGTGTAGTCCGAGAAGCCGAGAAAACTGTAAATCCTTTATTGATTAAAACATGAGCAGTAGCTTCTCCAATTCCTGAGCTTGCTCCAATAATTAATATATTTTTTGACATCTGATTTGATATTTATTGATAAGTAATTATTGGTACAACTTAAGTATAGGAAGAATGTTTTTTTTAATATAAAAAATATAGCAAATATGGTATTTGAGATATAAGTTAATAAAATGAATAATCATTCATTTTATTAACTTATTGATTAGTAGGATGTTAAAAAATATTTCGCCAGATGCTTAGTTTAAGGTAGTGTCAATGATTATCAGCAACCTAATGGGAGGATTGATGATAACCATTGACTGTTGATTGTGCTAAACTAATGCAAATTCATCCACTTTCATGCTTCCTGTTTCTATTAACCTAGCCTGCCATTCAAGTGCTTCGTGGAGTAGGTGAGGAGTATGTCCGCCTTCCTGACAAGCTCTTTGATAATAGTCTAAAAGCAAAGGTCTGTAGTCTGGATGAGAACAGTTGTTAATAATTTTAATCGCTCTTTCGCGAGGAGCTAATCCTCTTAAATCCGCTAACCCATAATCGGTTACAATAATATCTACGTCATGTTCGGTATGGTCTACGTGTGAAACCATCGGAACGATGTGTGAAATATTATTTCCTTTAGAAGCCGCTTGCGTAACAAAAATGCACAGGTAAGCATTTCTGGCAAAGTCGCCCGAACCACCTATTCCATTCATCATTTTTGTGCCATAAACGTGGGTTGAATTCACGTTTCCATAAATATCACATTCTATGGCAGTATTGATGGCAATAATGCCTAGCCTACGGATTACTTCAGCAGCATTACTGATATTCTGTGGACGCAATAGTATCTTATCCTTGTACTTATCAAAATTCATGAATATCTTTTCATAACATGCTGAAGAAACAGTGATTGACGATGCCGAAGCAAACGTTAGCTTACCAGCATCTATCAAATCGAAAGTACTATCTTGCAATACCTCTGAATACATCGTAAGGTCGTGAAATTCACTATCAACAAAACCTTCAAAGATGGCATTCGCTACTTTGCCTATGCCCGCTTGTAACGGCAAAAGTGAATTAGTGAGCCTACCAGCCTTTATTTCGTCTCTTAGAAAGTCTAACAAATAACTAGCAATGGCGATTGTCTTTTCATCAGGTTCTGCAATAGTAGCAGGGCTATCGGCGATATTAGTGAACACAATACCAATTACTTTCGAAATATCTAGGGGAATACTATTTTGCCCGATTAATGTATTAGCTTGGGTAATTGGGATAATTTTACGATTAGGATATTCCCCAGGATAAAACACATCGTGAATTCCTTCTATGCTTGTTGGAATCGATAGGTTTATTTCAAGGATAACTGCTTTTGCTTTTTCTATAAAAGTGGCAGAGTTGCCAATAGATGTTGTTGGAATAACACTACCATCAGCTTTTATCATGGCCACTTCTATTACGGCTATATCTATTTCAGGTAAATGTTTATTATTAATCAATTCGGCAGTTTCGCCTAGGTGTTGGTCTATAAATAAAACCTCGCCAGTATTAATGTATTTTCTGAGGATGGCATCAGTCTGAAATGGCATTCTTTTGGCAATAATATTGTTTTCAGCCAATTGGCCATCTACATCATGCCCTAATGAAGCGCCAGTAATCAAAGTTATTTTTAATTCATCAGTATGTTTTCTTTCTGCTAATGCTTTTAAGACTGCCTTGCTGTCACCAGCACGGGTAAAACCACTTGAGCCAACGGTCATACCATTTTTAAAAAATTGAGCAGCCTGTTGGGCTGTTATTACTTTATCAAGTAAACTAGTAGGTTGAATTCTTTCTTGAGTCATATCTCTGAGTAGCTTTTTATAAAGCACGAAATTCGGAGGAAACTATTTTTAAGACTATGACTATTAATTTTTTAAATCATGACTATTATTAGTTTATGTTAAAAATGTGTGCCATTTACGGTGAACTAATACCAATAAATTAATAGTTTGATGCATGAAATAAGCTGATTGAAAGATACATTTGCATAATAAATGAACCTATATGACTGAAGAACAACAACACATTACCACTACCTACATAACATTACTAAACCAACAACAATTTGTTGAGGAGGAACTAGATTATGCTATTCTCGAAAAACATAAACCTCTGTTGCATACTTTGGCTAGTTTGGGGAATAGTGGTGTAAGTGTCTTTGACTCTTTTAGAAAAGAACATGTATTTTATTCTCCTAATTTTAGTAGTCTGCTGGGCTATGATTTAGCACAGATTGAAGTAAAAGACCATATCTTTCTGGATACCAAAATTCATCCTAAAGATTTAATGGAACTTACCAGAAATGGAATATCACTCTTGAAGCTATTTTTTGCCTTTTCAAGAGAACAGAAAACCGATTATAAGTTGATTAATGAGTACAGGATATTAAATGCGGAGGATAAATACATTAGGGTAGTAGAACAACATCAGATATTGGAATTAGATGCTTATGGCAATATGTGGTTGTCGCTGAGTATCATAGATGTTTCCCCTAATCAGGAAATAAATGAAGGCTTGAAAAGCAAATTGCTGAATTTTAGAACAGGAAAAATAATTCCTTTTCTGGACGATGAGCTTAAAAGAGTGGAAGAACCAAGTGTGGCTTTATCGCAACGAGAAATTCAGATTCTTCATTTGGTCAAAGATGGCTTTTTAAGTAAAGAGATTTCAGATAAATTAGCCATCAGTGTACATACTGTAAACACCCACCGACAACGAGTTTTAGAAAAACTAGGTGCTAATAATTCACTGGAAGCCATTGTTTTTGCTTCAAAGCTTGGCTTGATATAATGAGTTGAGTACTGAAAAATCAGTATTGTATGAAAATAGGTTATGAAAGACCTTTGTGCTTTCACATTAAACCGATTTATTCATACAATTATGCTAAAAATCAACCTACTTTTACTGATTGTTGGAATGTTATCATTCCCGTTAAAAGCACAACAACCTACCCAGACCCTCAGAGGGATAGTCATCGACAATGCTTCTAATACAGCACTTCCATTTGCCAATGTTATAATCCTCAATACCAAATTTGGTACACAGACTGATGCCTCTGGAAACTTTACTATTAACAATGTAAGTGTAGGCAGATATAACATTCAAGTAAGCATGGTTGGCTATGAACCTATTTTGATGAAAGAGATTGTATTGTCGTCATCAAAAGAGGTTTTCCTGACTGTCTCCATGAAAGAAAGTACCACCACGTTGGCAGAAGTTACAGTAAAACCACAGGTGAATAAAGAACAGCCTCTCAATAGTACAGCCACACTCAGTGCAAGAATGCTGAGTGTTGAAGAAGCCAAACGATATGCAGGTGGATTTGATGACCCTGCTAGATTGGTTTCATCGTTTGCAGGCGTGACCAGTAATGTAGGAAACAATGCAATCGTGGTGCGAGGAAACAATCCCCAAGCTTTACAATGGAAGTTAGAAGGCGTAGAAATTCCTAATCCTAATCACTTTGCAGATTTGAGTAGTTTTGGAGGAGGAGGATTAACAGCTCTTAGTAGCCAACTATTAGCCAATTCAGATTTCTTTTCTGGAGCGTTTCCTGCTGAATATAGTAATGCACTTTCGGGAGTATTCGATATTTTTATGCGGAAAGGCAATAACAACAAAGACGAGCATACTTTTCAAGTGGGACTTACAGGCATTGATGTTTCGTCAGAAGGACCATTTAAGTCGGGGGGTAAATCATCTTATCTTTTTAATTATCGCTATTCAACGATGGCATTATTAGAGCCACTTTTGCCAGATAACGCAGGTGGTGTAAAGTACCAAGACTTTTCGTTTAAGCTTAATTTTCCTACTAAAAAGGCGGGTACATTTTCATTCTGGGGCATTGGTTTGCTAGATAATTCTAGTGCTAAGATAAAAGAGGATAAGGCGGAATGGAAATACGATACTGATAAAGAAAACCAGTCTGTTAAACAGTTTATGGCGGCTAGTGGTATCAGTCATAAAATATTCTTAAACGATACACAGTATTTAAAAACAACCTTTGCGTCAACAATCAATGGTATTGATTTAACAACCGACAGAATCAATGATATATCACAGATTTTGCCTAAAAACAGGATTAATAATCAAAATATCAGCCTTGTTTTTAATTCATATTTAAATACCAAGTTTAGCTCAAAACATACTAACAAAACAGGGCTAATGGCAACAAGTATGCGTTATGATATTTCATTGCAAAATGCTTCAACGTTTGGTAATTCTTTAGAAAAAGTGGTAGCAGAAAAAGGCAAAAGTTTTTTGCTTTCAGCTTATACGAATTCAACCATTAATTTCTCAGAGAAGGTAACGATGAATGTTGGGGCGAATGGGCAGTTATTTACCTTGAATAATCATTATACTATTGAGCCACGCTTGGGTATAAAATATCGCTTTGCTGAAACTCAGGCTTTCAGTGTTGGATATGGTTTACATAGCCGTTTAGAACGATTGAATTATTACTTTGTAAAAAATGGACAAGAGAATCTCAATAAAAACCTTGACTTTACAAAGGCACATCATTTGGTGTTAGGGTATGACCTGAATTTGTCGGTGTTCCATCATTTAAAAATTGAAGGGTATTATCAAAAACTGTTCAACGTACCTGTGATAAAAGATAGTTCTTTCTCAACTATTAACTTAACCAATGATTGGTTTTTTAAAGAAGCCTTACAAAATACAGGAGAAGGTAAGAACTACGGTGTAGACATTACTTTTGAGAAGTATTTATCAAGCGGTTTTTATTATATGATTACAGGTTCTGTTTTTAGTTCAACGTATAGAGGAGGAGACGGAGTGTGGCGAAATACGAGGTATAATAGAAATTATGCTTTTAATTTTTTAACGGGGAAAGAATGGCAAATGGGCAAAAATCAGCAAAATGTATTTGGGATTAATATCCGATTGAGCTATCAGGGAGGAGACCATTATTCACCATTAGATGAAAAAGCTTCACAAAAAGCTCAAGAAGCAAAATTTGATGAAACCCAAGCTTTCTCGAAACAATTACCTTCTGCTTTTACCTCACATTTTACAGCAACTTTCAAGATTAATAAAAAGAAATCTAGTAGGGAAATTGCTTTAAAAATCATTAATGCTACGATGTATAAAGAGTTTATGGGTTTTCAGTACAATTATCTTACTAAGGTGGTAGATGAATACCGTGAAGGACTTTTTATTCCAAACCTAAGCTATCGAGTTGAATTTTAAAGGTATTTACATAGTATGCTTCTAACATGCTACCGATATAGCGTTCCTAACGGAACTATAATCTACATCTATTAACATGAGTCATCCCGAATTTTGTGGATGGCTTGCCAAATAAAAACCTCCTTGTTTATTTTGTGAATTACGACAAAC
>NZ_JBWKYN010000238.1:0-7213 GCF_059423785.1 Arcicella sp. GW458-12-2-14-TSB2
AAAGATTTTTATATGATAATGTTATTAATAATTGATGTTACGCAAGGTTCTATTTTAGCAAATATTATTTGGTTCTTAGTTTTCAAGAGTTGTAATTCTCTAAAAGCCGTCTGAATTGCCTTGATATAAATTTTACCTTTAAGAGCAAAATGATTGATTTTTTCGTTGATTTTTATCCTTTCAAGTTTAATATAAGCACACAAACTTGCAAAAAAGTGTGTCCTTTGAGTTTTTACACTACGAGTTGGGGATTTTTGTAGTGAGGCATTATTTTTCAATGATTTGTGGTAATCTTCTATTCTCCACCGTTTTTGGTAGGTAGAGATGATAAATTGATAAGATTTTGTCAAATCAGTGCATAATCAAAAGAGTTCGCCCTCTGAGTTATCTTTGTTTGTAAAGACATCTTTACATATCAAAACAGGTTGATTAACTGAACGAATGTAAACTTCATTGAGGTCGCCTGAATTTAATTTAACTTGGCTGATTTTGATGAATTTACCATTAGCACGGTCTTTTTTTGAGAGAGCAACCTCCAAATTAGACTTTACTGCACCAATCAAGTTTTTACTGATAGAGAGAATATAGTTGATATTTTCAGAATTAACATACGGCACAGGCCGCCCCGCAACTATCAGAGAGAATAAAGGCAAATTTGACAGCATTTTGGTAGGCACTCCCTAGCAAATCTCTGAACATTTCATTTTTGGTACAGGATGAACGCCAGCATTCTTTACGAGTTTTTATAATACACTGTAAGGTTTTGACTACCAATTCAAAACCAATCGGTAGTTGCACGCCATTATTGCTGTATAGAAGACTTACAAAGTTGATACCATTAGTACAATGATCAAAATGAGGACAAACCAATCCATTTGAATCAGTATATGGCTTTTCTGATATACTATTATCAAGAATCAGTAAACCCTCATCGGATTCGATTTGGACAACAAACGGTTTAGCTTGCTTCCAAAGTGCTTTACTATCATTAGCTGTTTGGTTCAAAAAGCGAGTTACATCATCGTGGCTAATAGCTTTGTCTAACATTTTTGATAAACCTGTTGAACTGGTCTGACCAAAAGAACTAATAAGATAATCTGTATATAAATCTAAGTCAGTTTGCATGAACCAAATTTAATTCGCTCTTTTTATTATTCACAATTGTAATGAGTAACATCAATTAATAATAGCTATAAAAAATAAAGTACCTTTGTTAAGAAATCATAACCAAAGTTATGATCGCATATCTCCAGTCCTAAAGCTACTATTACTGCTAGGAAAAATCCTAGTATTATAAAGGGTAAAGATTCTGGCAATTCACTTGCTTCAATGTTTAGTTTAATAACTTATATTGATGAATTAACATTATCTCTTTTGCAAGACTCGCAAAAAGAGATATATGGTTGGGATACATACTTAGATAGTATTAAAGTAGAATTTGAAACGAGAAATCTTCAAGGGCTATGAGATAGAAGTTTGATGAATATATTTAATAAGTATTTAGATTTTGTAAAGTACTATTATACCAGAAACTAAGATAGTTTTATATTTTATTAATATTTTTATGTAACACATTTTAACTTATTTACTTTTAGTGACCAGTGTATTAGATATATTAGAAGACGCAACAAATGGAAAATGCTATACATCTTATCGCTATAATGCAGATGATGAAATTCGCGTTCCTACACTTGACTTTGACTCTAAAGATAAAGCAATGGCCGTGGTCGTCAAAGAATTTGGAGAAACAGATACCAGCCTAACAAAAAGCAAGAATTTGAAAATTTTAGCTGATAAAATATTTCATGATGAACCATTATTTCATTTTTTTCTTGACGGTTCAAGAAAGACATATAAAGTAGACGATATAGAAATTGAACGAAATGTTTATCCTATAATGGCTGGTCAGATAGGGGTTGCATGTTGTCAACGATTGAATCCGAGTAAGTTCAAGCCTATTGAGTTTGAACACAACTTAGTATTATCATTACCCAGAGCTGCGGCAAGTAAAGATTCAGAACTTTTTTTTAATGCATTAACAAACAAGATAAACAAGTCAAAAAAATTACAAAAGCATAATGTATACTTTTCAAAAACTTTATCATACTCCAGTAAAAAGGAAGATACTCTGAAATATGAACATAAAGGTATAGCAACAATTCAAGATGAGATGATTGATTCCGAAAAAAGAATTGTAGCTCATCTAAGTACAAAAAGGTTAATTAACCCTGACAAATATTTGATTAAAGACGGATCTCTTCAATATGCACCATCAAGAAGTTCAGATTTTAAAGAACTATCAAAATTTAAAAGTCATTATAAGTGCGTAGTTGGTATTTCAAAAATGTTTGACCCTGAACTTTGTAGGGATATTAATAATAAAAGTAATGCCGACAAAATTGCTATGCTTCCTAATTACCATAGGACACCTGCATATAAATACAAAAGTGAAAGAGTTGGCAATGTTTACTTTAGCGTTTGGTACATAAGGATTAGGGAGTCTAAACATACCATAAGCCCCTTTTCAGGAGTCGTAAAAGTTGAAAAAATTTTAATGACAGAGGAAGAAATTGAAAATGGACTTGACAGTCAGGAAATTGACTTGATTACTGCGAATATTATAAATGAAAGGAATCCCGTTTGCTATGGAAATGACGCGAGATGGGCTAATCATTTATATCCCGTTTACCTTACTGAAAGCTTTATAAAAAGTAAGTATTTAAGCGACATAAATTTTTTAAATTTATTTTAATGAAGAAAATAGGAAAAATAATTGCCACTGAAAAAGCCCCTACCACAGTAGATGAATTCTATTTTTGGACAGATAAACACCTTATCATTAAACCTTTTGACGTAGTAAAAGTTCAACACATTAAAAACTCTGTAACTTTTGGAGTTGTCGAGGAAATTTCACATCTAACTGACGGAGCAAGTTTTCTTGCAGGATTTATATCAAGTGACTTTGGTGAAGTTGAATCAAATAGTCTTACTCAAAGAATAGGCATGAATTATGTCAAAGCAAAAGTAGTTGGAAATTCTGAAAACATTTACACTCCTGTACTAGACGGTTATATTGTTTCTTTAGCAGATGAAGAAGATGTTAAAATGGCATTAGGTTTAAAAGGAATAAAAAACCCTTTACCATGTGGAGTTATAGAAATGTATGAAGACGAAGATAAAATAACTATTCCAGTTCACTTTAATTCTCATTTCTTAATAGGTCCTGAAGGAGCACATTTAAACATTTCGGGAATTTCAGGGCTGGCTTCCAAAACTTCCTATGCAATGTTTTTGCTTAAAGCCATTCAAGAAATGTATATGAAAAGCAATCAAAATGAGAGTATTGCGTTTATCTTACTTAATGTAAAAGGACGGGATTTACTGGCTATTGATGAGCCCAATGATGAATTGGGTGTTGAAGATAAAAAAGTTTACAAAGAATTAGGCATAAATGTAAATCCATTCAAGAATGTAAAATACTTCTATCCCTACTCCAAAGATGTAAAGTCAACCACCTACGCTCATATTGAAGATTTTCAAAGCCAAAAACAACTAGAAAAAGCATTTCAATACAAATATCTATTTGAAAGCGACAAAGATAGTTTGGATTTGTTATTCTCAAATATTGACGACCCGACCCAATCGATGGAATCAATAGTGAACTATATTACATCAGGAGAAGGTCATTTTAATGGTATCACAAATTGGGAGGACTTAAAAGAAGAAATAAAAAAACATCAAGAAAAAGGAGACACAGGGAAAGATAAAACAATTTCTGTTTTGAGTTGGAGAAAATTTTATCGCTTGTTTCGAAAAGTATTAGAAAGAAATCATTTTTTCTCAAACTCTTTAAAGCGTGACGGTTCAGAAGTCCGATTGCAAGAGTCAATCAAGCAGATAAAGAAAAATGAAATTCATGTAATTGATATTGCAAAATTAGATGAAGAGGCACAAGGCTTTGTTTTCGGTGATGTAATGAGAGCAATCTATGATTTAAAATTAGGACAAATCACGGATAGAGAGGAAGCAGAAATACCTTCTAAAATTATCATCTTTATTGACGAGTTAAATAAATATGGAAGTAAAGATGTGCCTAAAAACTCTCCTATTCTAAAGCAGCTTTTAGACATTACGGAAAGAGGGCGTTCATTGGGAATTGTCCTTTTTGCTGCAGAACAATTTAAGAGCGACATTCAAGACAGAGTAAAAGGAAATTGTGCAACACACGCCTATGGAAGAACAAATGCTATTGAAATTTCAAAGCCTGACTATCAATTTGTACCACCTGTTTATAAATCTATGCTTACTAGATTGAAGCAAGGGGAATATATTTTGCAAAATCCCATATTCCGTTCATTATTAAATATCAAGTTTCCACGCCCTTTATATAAACAATTTAAGAATGGATAATAACTACAAGACTATTATTGGTAAAGATGTTATTGAATCGCTTACAATTGGGATGTATGACGATTCACGATTTATTTACCGTGAATATATACAGAATGCTGCTGACCAAATAGATAAGGCAAGACTACAAGGCTTGGTAGAAGAAGGGGAAATACATATTATAATTGACCCTGAAAAAAAAATAATCTCAATAGAAGACGACGCGACAGGAATTGAAGAAAGAAGTGTGGTAGAAATTTTGAAGAACATTGCTCAATCGACTAAACAACGAGGAGTTGATAAAGGGTTCAGAGGAATTGGACGATTAGGAGGATTAGGGTATTGTGATAAGTTGATTTTTGAAACTTCATTTAAAGGTGAAGCTGTAAAGTCAATAATGACATGGGATGCAAAAAAACTAAAATCAATTATCAACAACCGAAACCAAAAAGAACAAGCATCCGAAGTAATAGATATTGTTACTACTCTTGAGACAAAAAAAGAAGATACTGATAAGCATTACTTTAAGGTTACATTGATGAATATTACAAATAAAGACCTTTTAGATGTCAGAGAAATCAGAACTTACCTCTCAATGGTCGCACCTGTTCCGTTCAGCAAATCTTTTGTTTACTCAAAGAAAATTTATGACGAATTGAAAAAAGAAGAAGTTACTATTGATGAGTATAAAACATTCATTAATACAGAACAACTTTTTAAAGGTTACAATTCATATATCTATGAAGGGGAGGCTACTAATAAGAAAAAAGTTGGGGATGTCATAGATGTTTTATTTTTCAAAGAATTTGATAGTGAAAACAACAAATTGTTTTGGGGGTGGTACGGAATTACTGACAAAAATCAATCACTAAATCAAGTCAATTTTGCTAGAGGTTTCCGATTAAGAAAAGCAAATATTCAAATAGGGAATGAAGATACATTGACCAAACTACATAGAGATAAGCGTTTTCAATTTTATTTCTTTGGAGAAGTTTATGGATTACACCAAAATTTAATACCGAATGCAAGGCGTGATTATTTTTCTGAAACAGAATCTTTTTACGAATTTGAAAATAAATTAAAATCTTTCTTTCATACAACCATACACAAACTTTGCTACACCGCTTCAGATATAAATAGTGCCGTAAGAGTTATTAATAATTATAATGAAGTTGCTGAACAATTTGAAAGGAAAAAAGAGGGAGGATTTGTTGATAAAGAAGAACAACAGACTTTTTTAGAAAACCTAAAAAAGAAAAAAGAAGAAGCTGAAAAAGCAGAAAGAAAACTTGAAAATATAAAAGCAAAATCTACAGAAAATGATACACCCTCACCGATAACAAAAATTATTGAGCGAGCAACTTCAAATTACACTTTAGCGGTAAAAAATGATGTAAAAACTATAATAGAAGAAAAAACAGTTTTCAGAACAGATAAGCTATCACGTCTTAACAAACAAGAGCGAAAGTTTTTAGGAAATGTTTTTACTGTGATTAAAAATGTTTTGCCTAAAGAAATTGCAGAATTATTAATTTTAAAGATTGAGGAAGAATATAAATAGCTACATATATGAAAGTAGACAAATTTGATATTGGAGCTGAAATAATATCAATATTAACCAAAGGGATGTATCCTGACCCAAGAGACGCGGTAAGAGAGTATATTCAAAACTCTATAGATGCCAAATCCCTTGACATAGAAATTAAAGTTCGACAAAATTCTGTTGTAGTTGAAGACAATGGAATTGGTATGAACTATAAAACCTTACGTAAAGCTATCAGAGTTGGAGTTTCTGATAAGACCCCTGGCAAGGATGTTGGTTTTATGGGGATTGGTCTTTATAGTGCATTTCATCTATGCAATACCTTGACAATATATACTAGACAAAAGGAAGCCTTACCACAAATGCTTGAAATTGATTTTTCGGGTATGAGAGGAGTTCTAAAACAACAAAAGGAAAAAAGGCTTTCAGGTGAAATTGTAAGTGAAGAATTAATCGATTTGCAATCATTACTTACATCATTTGTAAAATTGCCTGACGAAAATGAAATACCATTAGAAGAGTATCCCGTTGAACAAGGAACTAGGGTTGAACTAGTAGGACTAAATCCAATATTGGATGATTTGTTAAACAACTTTAATGATTTATATAATTATCTTCAAGATGTAATACCATTACACTTCAACAAAGAAAAATTTAAATGGGCAGAGATAATTGAAAATAAAATTAAAGAAGTTTGTTTAAAGCATAACTCAAAATTTGAAGTTGTTAATCTTAAGCTACAAGTTGGAACCAAGTTTGAAAGCTTATATCGACCATATACGAATGATATTTTTTCTAATAATACGCCATTAGAACCACACTTTGAAGAAATCATTGACAAAGGTGTCTTTTTGGGAATTTCTTGGGGCTGCCTTAACTCAGGCAGAGAACGAATTCTTAATTCTGAAAAGGATAATCTAAATAGGAACTTAAGGGGTTTTATATTAAAAAAGCAAGGATTTTCAATTGGAGATAGACAATACTTTTCAAGTTATTTTGGTGGTTCAAATACTTACTATCATAGATATACAGGTGAAATAATTATTATAAATGAAGAATTGTTACCTAATGCCGCGAGAAATGATATTGAAACGTCAGATTTAAAAAAGCTTTTCCTTTTACAAGTTCAAACAAAAGTTGTCCCTATTTATACATCAATCGCAAGCAAATATCAAGAACAAAAAGTAGCTGAAGCAGTATTAGCAGAAGAGACAGAAAATATTAAAAGAATCTTAGGGCAATACAATCCCTATGAAGATAATTTCAATGTATTTCTCAATC
>NZ_JBWKYN010000239.1:0-7175 GCF_059423785.1 Arcicella sp. GW458-12-2-14-TSB2
AAGAATCTTTTTTTCCTCCATTCTTGTACAAGAGTTTTTATTATTTTTAGTCAATTGGTTCCCATAATTCAATTTTATTGCCTTCTGCATCAAGAATATGAACAAATTTACCATAGTCGTATGTTTCAATTTTATCAACAATGATTAATACTTCTTTTTTCAATCCTTCAACAAGTGCTTCCACGTTTTCAACTCGGTAATTTATCATAAAATCTTCAGAAAAAGGTTCAGCGTATTTTGTGATTTAAGCAAAAGTGTATTTTTGTATAACGAAAAGTACTTTTCTAAACACGATAGCCTTTATTATCCAAAAACCTTCGTTCCTTTTCCTGTAGTTATCAAACTGTATAAACTTGCTTGAACTAGCTGTTCCCAAGCCCCTGAACAAGCATCATAACACGCTATTGTTGGCACTAAACCAACGTGTGTAAAACGTACTTGTGTTTTGTTGTTTATTTCATTAATCTCAATAATTATTTTTGTGCCTGTCCATTCTGATTTGTCGGTAAAAGAATTCAATTTACTATCGGTTACTAGCCAAACAATTTTTTTGTTGGGAATAAATTCCACTATTTTCTGTTTTGAAAAATGATGCTCCTTCATTCGATAATCAAACTCATCATCCAGTTGATTGGTGTTGCCTTCAATTTCTCCTTGCCACCAGCCACGAACATTATTAATGGCACTAAATACTTCCTCTGGAGTTTGATTTACAAAAAAGGTAGTGGTATAGTTTGAAGTCGCCATTTTCTTTTCGTCTTCAGTTTGTGGATTTCCTTTGTTGTTAGGCTGTCCAGTACCTGTTGTAATAAGGCTATACAAACTTTTTTGGATATAAGTGTTCCAAGCATTTTCACAAATATCATAACACTCATAATCGGGTACTAAGCCTACTTGAGTAAATTGTAGTTGTGTTTTGCCATCTTTTTCGGTTATTTCAAAAACCATTGTATTGCCTTTCCATTCGTCTTTGTTTTGGGTGAAACTAAAATAGTTGTCTAGTACCTGCCAAATTACTTTTTGGTTGGGAATTAATTCTATCGTTAACATCTTGCAACGATGTACATCTTGGTAATGATAGTTCCATTCGCTGTAAAGTTTGTCTGTAGTGCCTTCAATCTCTTCACTCCACCAGTCACGAACATTATTAATGGCTTTGTAAACTTCTTCCGAAGTATTATCAACTAAGATAATTGTTGTAAAATTAGATGCTTTCATGTTTCTTTCTTTAGTATTGCAATACAAATATATTGTCTAATATTTACTTTAAGGAGGTGTTAAATAGACTTTATAATGGGTTGATTTGGACAATTAAAATGATTACTTTTACTCAAAAAAGCAATGAAACATCTCACTATTATCGTTCCTAATGGCGAAAATAACCTTAGTAGTATTTCAGGAGCGTATGAAATATTTAATAAGGCAAATAATTATTGGAAAGAAAACTTCAAGAAAGAATTGTTTATCATTCAACTAGCTGGAATTGCTGAAAAAGTAGATTTCAATGGGGGATTATTTACGGTAAAACCACATCTGAATATTTCGGCTATTGAAAAAACAAACCTTATCGTTATCCCTTCCTTAAATCATAATTATAAACTTGCGTTGAAAGACAACGAATTGTTGATAGCTTGGCTGGAAAAACAATATAAAAACGGAGCGGAAATTGCCACTATTTGTACTGGAGCATTTATGCTTGCAGCATCTGGAATGCTTAATGGGAGAAGTTGTTCTACCCATTGGTCGGTTACCGAAAACTTTAGAATGATGTTTCCAAAAGTTAACTTGCAAATTGATAAATTAATTACTGATGAAAACGGCATTTATACTAATGGCGGAGCGTATTCATTTCTTAATTTAATGCTATACCTGATTGAAAAATATTATGACAGGCAAACGGCTATTTATTGTTCAAAAGTGTTTCAGATAGAAATGGATAGGAATACGCAGTCTGAATTTGCCATTTTCACAGGGCAAAAAAAACATGATGACGAGGTGGTTCTTCAAGCACAGGAATACATTGAAAAGAATATCACTGAAAAAATTACTATTGAAGATTTATCTACCAAGTATAATATTAGTAGAAGAAATTTTGACCGAAGGTTTATTAAAGCAACAGGTAATACTCCTATTGAATATTCGCAAAGAGTGAAAATTGAAACTGCAAAAAAATCATTTGAAACCAACCGCAAAACAATTAATGAGGTAATGTACGAAGTAGGTTATTCTGATGTAAAAGCATTTCGAGAAGTCTTTAAGAAAATTACAGGTATGTCTCCGTTGGAATATAAAGGGAAGTATTACAAAGAGGCTGTATTGCATGCATAAATTTTTGTCGTTCTATATTTCTCTTTTGATACTCTAATTTTCATCTAAACTCCTTTGTCACTTCAATTTTTCCAACGATGTTGTTGTTAAACTCTTCTAGCTCATCAGCATCTACCCAAAGTTCATTGTGGATTTCAGCACCCACATTTTCTACTTTAAACTTTTTAAGATAATTGGCATTTACAGCAAATTTTGTCACATAACCAACGCCATATGCAGGGACATTCCATTCTTTTGCAATCTGAATGGCATATTCTTCATTCATTACAGGATAAAAAATGGGTTGCTCGGGTAGTCTAGGGGGAAACTTTGTCCAGTCGGAACTAGCGATTTTGTCTAATTCAGCTTGATTGACTGGTCTAAATAAATAGGTTGTGTCAGTAGTGTGCATTATGTTATGTTTTAAGAAAGATGTTCTTATCGTTTTCCTTCTCCGTGGGCTATTTATATATTTGGAGGAACAAGACAGATTTGATTGGGTGGGTTTTTGTATCGTGTCCAAATCTTGTAAATAAAAAATATAGCCATACTCAATCCAACAGCGATTACTCCCTTGTCGCCAAGAAGCCCAACAACATAGTTAAAAACTTTTGCCTTATTAGAGTTAGCTTCTTCTATTGTTCCATTTTCTATTGCGATTGCTTCATAATATGAAAAAATTGTATAAGCTATTGTTACTACAAGTCCTATTAAATAATTCCTGATAGCACGAAAAGGCGTTAAAGCTTCATTTGTTTTCTGATAATATTGGTTTTTTATAAAATAGCTAAAGAAAACATCGTAATCTTCTTTGTTTATAAAGCTGAATTCACAATCTATAGGAATTCCACCTAAAGTCTTATACTTTATCAAGATATCATCTTCATTCTCTTCTTTTTTAATTGATTTTATAGCATCATATTTGATTTCAACTTTTGTTGCAAAAGAAAGTGCTTTATTCCAAGCTTCTTGAAATGTAGAGTAGGTGTCGTGATTTTGACTTGAAAATTTTAGAGAATCTTCGTCAATTATCAAAGCAGCAATTTTGTGGCCTTTGATAGTAAATACTTTGTCCATCATTTTTTTATTATATCAGTGGTTTTATTTTTATGATTTGGTCTTAATACAATAATAGTTAACTTGTAAATATATACACATTTACGGTTTTTCTTAAAAGTAAAGAATAAATATAAATAAACCAATTCGTACTTTTGGCTATTTCTCTTCTGTAGGCTGTAGCAGACAGAACATGGAAGAGGAAACTATTCACTCTGTATTAAAAATACTTAAACTATATAATTATTATGAAGGTCTATATGAAGTATTTACTTTGGGGGTTTGCTATTTGTGTATTTTTAAGAATTTCTTTGGGACTGTATTTTAATAATTCTAAAGCCGATACAATCCTAAATCAATTGAGTTGGGTATATGTTATTCTTTTTTTTGTTGGAGTAGTGTCTATACGTGGTTATTATTATTTTCTTAATAAGAAAAACATTAAATAGTTGGTCTTTTTGTGAATAATAAAGTCATCCTTTTCCGTGGTCTGTCTGTTAAAGACCACGGAAAAGGTATTCCTAAATTACTTTTATTGATATAAATGTTTATTAGCGCAATAAAAGCGGTAAAAACAACGCAATAAACTCGGTAGTCCAATATTTTTTGAGTTGTTTAATAGCCATCTGAAGAAGATTTGAGGCTGTCTGAGGGGCAATATCCATAATTTGAGCGATTTGGTCTCGCTCTAATTCTTGGAAAAATTTAAGATAAATAACTTCTTTTTGTCTTTTTGGCAAAGTTTCAATTACTTGTTTAATGCGTTGAGCTAGCACCAAACTTGTTTCATCCTGAATAAATTTTTCTTCAATAGAAAATTCAATATCAAAAATATCATTTGCTTCAGTATAAGGGTCAGAAAAACGAAGTTGAAGAGATGCTCTATGAATTCTTCTTCTTAACGAAGCCATCAAATAAGGTTTTACAACAATTTCATTTGATAGGTGCTCACGACGCTCCCATAGTTGCAAAAATAAATCTTGAATACAATCTTTAATAAACTCCTTGTCCTTAGAAAATTTTGAGCCATAATGAAATAATGATGAAAAATTAGCTTTCATCAATTCCTCGAATGCTGACTTGTCTCCTTCAAGAAATCTAAGCCATACGAATTGGTCAATATAATTTTCAGGATTTAGATTAGAGAGTTTCATAGTAATTTGGACATAAGCAATTATGTTAACTGTAAACCAGCAATGATAACTGTGGAAATTTACAAATAAATATTGAAATACTTAAATTTATGTTAATAAAATCTTAATCTGTCATGATACCAATACCATACATAAAAATGTCATGATAGTTTCATCCAGCAAAATTTTGATTGACTAAAACCATAGCGATATACGCTAAGTAAAATCTGTTATTATTATAAAGAGATTTTAAGCATTTCAATACTCAACTATTTATATTATAATAAATTATTGGAAAAGTTCTGGTTAAAAAAATGGTTAATGGAAATAAAAAAGCCAAAAACCACAGTAAACTGTAATGGTTCTTGGCTTTTCGTGAAACAACAATTACGCAATATTATTTCACTGATAATATTTTAAACTCTGTCCTCCTATTTTCCTGATATTGTTCTTCCGTACAAGGCACTCCGTCGATGCATTCATTAATGGGTTGGTTTTCCCCGTACCCTTTAGCCACCAGGCGATTAGGGTCTATGCCACTTTCAACCAAAAAATCGACAACAGCTTTGGCTCTTTTCTGTGATAACTCCAAATTATAGGCCGCACTCGCCCTTGAATCCGTGTGTGAACGAATCTCAACTTTCATAGTAGGAAATTTCTGGAGAATTGGCAAAAGCGTATTTTCTAATTCTCTGGCAGCATCAGCACGGATAAAATACTTATCAAGGTTATAATAAATATTATTTAGTTTGATAATATCTCCTTTGCCATACATTTCTTGTATATGTTGGCGATTATCTATGTTCTTAATTACTTCGCTATTGGTAGCATAATTATCTTTTTCAACCGTTAACTTATTTTCTGTTTCGGGCTTAACTTCAAATTCATACTCTCCATCTTCACCCGTAATGACGGTTTGCTTAGTCTTGTCTTGTTGGTTTTCTAAGGTTACTTGTACACCAGCAATTGGCTTCTGATTTACTTCCGACTTCACAATACCTTTTAATACCGAAGTATTAGATTTTTCAAGATAAATAGCCAAGGTAGTATTCTGAGCAGTATTACTTCTGGTAGAGAACGTAATTGAATTCATCTGGTAGCCTTCTTTAATCGCCTTGAACTCATACTCAGATAGCGATTGTAAGCAAATTGACATAGCCCCTTCTGCATTAGTCACCTTCAATTCTTGATTTTCTCCATTAATTACACTTCTAATATCAACCTCCTCTAAAGGAGCCTTCGTCAAAGCATCATACACCATAATATTTAATGGATGGCACTCTCTTCTAAAACTATAAATATTGTCATCATGAATGCCCTTTTTACGGTTTGATGAAAAGTACCCCGAATTTCTAGCACCATCAGTAATCAAGCCGAAATCATCTTTTTCAGAGTTTAAAGGAGCACCTACATTCACTACCGTTCCAACGAATGCACCATCTTTTCTTTCTGCATAAAAAATATCTAATCCGCCGAGTCCTTCATGTCCATCCGAGGCAAAATATAGGTTATCGTTCTCATCGATAAAGGGGAACATTTCATTTCCTTCTGTATTAATTTCCCGCCCTGCATTTACTGGCGTTCCCCATCTTCCATTGCTGTAGTCAACTACATAAATATCTGTTCCGCCAAAACCACCGGGCTTATCGGAAACAAAATACAGTTTGGTATTATCTACATTCAACGCAGGATGCCCACAGGAATACTCATTGCTATTAAAGGGCAACTCTTTTACATCGCTCCAATTTGTTCTGTTTAAATTGGCAATATATAATTTTAGTCCATTCGTACCACTTTTTGATTGCCTCGCCTTACCATTGTTATAGTTATTTCTTGTAAAAATAACCCGTTTCCAATCTTTAAAAAAACTCACTGGCCCTTCATGGTATTTTGTATTGAGCACTCTGCTAAAATCTTCAATTTTGCTTAATGGTAGGTCTTGTGCAACTGCTTCATTATTACTGGTGCTTGCAGACATTCCCCCTAACGATGTAGCACCCTGTAAGCCCAATTTGGGCGATAACAAAGCTGTGTCGGTAGCAATGTATAAATTTAGAAAGGGCGTTTGGTTCCATCCAAAAACACGTTTTATTATCCCAGATTCGTCACGAGCCGAGCAAAAAACTAAACCTCCTTTGTAATACATCGGACTAAAGTCTGCTTGGCGAGAATTAATATTGAGGTATTCTATTTTATAGGAAGATGAATCTCGGTAAAACTGACTCATATCCATGTATGAAATCGTAAAACGCTTTCCTCTTAAATCAGCTTTTTGTTTTTCGCCATACAATGAATAATATTTCTGCGATTCACGATATTTTTGATTGGATGCTAAGGCCTGTGCATAATACAGATAAATCTCACTTTCAACATCAGGATAATCTTTAATGATATTGAAATATACTCTTTCTGCATTTTTAGTATCTTGTATTTTCCGATAAGAAAAACCAAGTTTTCTTAATGCTTCTAAAGTGCTTTGAATGTCTTGTCTTTCACGTAAAAAATCTTCATACAAACGAATAGCTTCAAGGTAACTTAGCTTTTCAAATTGATAATTAGCAGCCTTTAGTTTGGTTTGAGCATAGACATCCCCAAATGTGCCAAGCAAAAACACACATAAAACTAGACCTATTTTATAGATTTGGGTTATCATTATAGTAATGGTATACTACCTATAAA
>NZ_JBWKYN010000240.1:0-7172 GCF_059423785.1 Arcicella sp. GW458-12-2-14-TSB2
ATATGCTTTTTTTCAAAATAAGTGCTTTTTTCAGAGAATATCACTAAATATTTACTAAAAAAGGGGTACTTTTACTTGATAAATCTTATATTCATTCTTATATTCATTTTATCTAATAAATCTATTTCAGTCCCTATCATTTATACTAAATCAAATCAAGTTATGAAACAGATTTTTTCAACAAGAAGTCTATTGCAAAACAAGTCTGCTCAGATTGGCCTGGGGTTATTGACGTGTTTAGCACTAAGCAATCCGTCATTTGCTCAAGACTCTAGTAAAAAACCGACGATTGTAAGTACAATCACAGACAATGGAATTACGACGACGACCTACTCAAATGGTCAAATCGTTAAAACGGTTGCAGACGGGTATTATTTAGATTCTGCTTTTTATAAAAATAGCAATGTCTTAAAAGCTACTCAAGGCAAACGTTACTGGAAACTTACTGACAGAGTAGGGGTGTCAATCCCTGTTGGAAACACAGTAAATGGCAAAGATATAACGATGTTCTTGAAACCGGGTGGTTCTAACTCGCTTTCTGTTACACGTCAATGGGGTATTATTGGTCTTGGTTTAACTGGAGGTTATCAGTTCTTTCAGGTTGGTGATGATTATAATGGTCCAGATGGTCGTATCTATAAAAACTACGATGCATTAGTATTATCTGGAAAAATCCCTGCTGGTATTACAAGAAATGATTTGAAATATGATAAAATTTCAAGCATGCAAGATTTTTATTTATTAATTGGACCATCATTGGACATTCCGGTTGGTAAAAAATTAAATGTGAATCTTGATGCTCGTGGTGGTTTGTTCAATACTTCTGCTCCTCGTTTTGGTGCTTATTTACAAGACGGGAATTTTGGTGCGCAGTCATTAATTTTTAGAATGAACTCTTCTGCTTCAAAAAATAAACTTGGCGGACTTGTTGCTTTAGATGTAACCTATAAAGTAGGTAAAACATGGGCATTAGGGCTTAACGCACAAGGTTTCATTACAGAAACTCCATTTACTACTGTAGGTCAAGACGTTTCTCAAGGATCTACTAAAACTTTAACCAAAGAGGATTTAAGCACACATGGAGGTTATACCTTCGGCCTTGCGTTATCACATACATTTGGTGAAGACAACGGCAAAACTGTTTATACTTTATTACCTCCTCCGCCAGCACCAATCGTGGTGTATGCTCCAACAATATTAGGAGAAAACGGAAAGATGTATGATTATAAATCTGCTGAAAAACCTGTATTCAAATGGAAAAGCAATTCTCCTAATCCAGATCAGGAAGAATATTTATTCAAACTTTACAAAGCTGACGGTTCAGATACGCCAATCTATCAGCAGACAACTAAAAACACTAGCTTAACATTGCCTGACAATGTTGCATTGGCTAATGGTGACGAAGGTGATTTCTATTACTACTCTGTACAGTCAGTAGTTCAGAACAAACACTTCTCAGAAGCAGATGCTGCTAGCTTTGGTTATAAAGCAAAACCTGTAGCTTCAATTACGCCAACTAAACCTACTACTGACCAGTATATGTTTAAGGTATTTGGAGGAACTACAGCACCAAGCTCTATGAAACCAAAAGTACGTCGTAAAGTAACGAAACCTGCTGTAGCTGTTGTTCCTAAGAAATTGGTACCTCGTAAAAAATCTACCAAGCCTGCTAGCAACTATGTTAACTACGAAAACGTAACAGAGAATCCTAAAGTAAAATGGCCTGATGATCTTCCATTACCGAAGAATCCATCAATCTATGAATACGAAGTTCAACGCTTGAATCCTGGTGATTGTAAGCCTGTTGGTCCAGTAGCAAAATATAGATTCTATATTGACCCTAAAAATCCTGATGATATCCGTATTCTTCCTGACAAACCGAAGAAAAAATAATTAGGATTTAAAATTAGATAAAATGAAAAAAGCATTCTGAATTCAATTCGGAATGCTTTTTTCGTTTGTATATGGTTAACCTTATTTTTTTATTTTTCTCCTATTAATTAATCCATGCTGTTTTCTTGATAAGAAAAGTTTTTACTCTTTATTAAAAGCATAATCACTTCCCTAAAAATCAATATGAGTTGTTCAGCACACTTCATATCATTTTAATATACAGTTAGTTATCAATAAATCAGGATAGATTCACTTAGCGAATAAAGAAGTCAGGAAAGAAAAAGAGGATACTTGTAAGGAAGACTATAATCAGCAATGAATATCAATAAATGTAGTAGAGGATTTGTCCTTCGAAAAAAAGTTTATTTTTTTTTACTTATCACGCAACCTTTAAAAAAAGTGGCTTGTCTATATAAGTACAAATAATAAAGCAATTAGTGGTAACATAAACAACCCCTCCGACATGAATCAGAGGGGTTTCGTTTTTTATATTAGTCTGCTTTTTGTTCCATACGTTTACGCATACTTGGATCTAAGTAAATTTTACGCATACGAATCGACTTTGGTGTTACTTCTAGGTATTCATCCTTTTGGATGTATTCCATCGATTCTTCCAAAGAGAACTGGATTTTCGGAGCAATTTTAACGTTTGTGTCTGTACCAGAAGCACGCATGTTAGTCAATTGTTTCGCATTCTGAAGGTTTACTTCAATATCATTCTGACGGTTGTGTTCTCCAACTACCATACCTGCATAAACTTCTTCAGTAGGGTCGATAAAGAAAACACCTCTATCTTGTAATTTATCTACAGCATAAGGAGTAACAACACCAGAGTTCATAGAAATCAATGAACCGTTGATACGGCCAGGGATTGTTCCTTTGTAAGGCTCATAAGCTTTGAAACGGTGTGCCATGATAGCTTCACCGAAAGTAGCTGTCAATACTTTAGAACGCATACCAATCAAACCACGTGAAGGAATGTTGAATTCTAAGTGTTGTAAGTCACCTTTTGGTTCCATAATCAACAACTCACCTTTACCTTGCGTAGCTAATTCGATTACTTTACCAGCAGATTCGTCTGGAACGTCAACTACTAATGTTTCAATTGGTTCTAGACGCTCGCCATTTTCACCTTCTTTGAAAATTACTTGTGGTTGACCTACTTGTAATTCATAACCTTCACGACGCATCGTTTCAATTAATACAGACAAGTGAAGAATACCACGACCAAATACTAAGAATTTATCTTCAGAGTCAGTTGCAACAACTTTCAAGGCTAAGTTTTTCTCAGTTTCTTTGTATAAACGATCACGTAAGTGGCGAGACGTTACAAATTTACCTTCTTTACCAAAGAATGGAGAGTTATTGATGGTAAACAACATATTCATTGTTGGCTCATCAATCGAGATTCTTGGTAATGCTTCAGGAGTTTCGTAGTCAGTAACAGTATCACCGATTTCAAAATCTTCGATACCCATCATTGCACAGATTTCACCAGCACTTACTTCCGATACTTTTACTCTTCCAAGTCCTTCAAATACTTGAAGTTCTTTGATTTTCATTCTTTTTACAGAACCATCTGCCTTCATTAAAGCTACTTGCATACCTTCTTTGAAAGTTCCACGGTGAACACGACCAATAGCGATACGACCAACGAATGAAGAATAATCTAAAGATGTAATCTGCATTTGTGGGATACCTTCGTTTTCTGGTGCTGGAGGAATCGTATCGATGATTACATCTAATAATTCAGTAATATCTTCAGTTTTACGTTTCCAGTCAGTACTCATCCAACCTTGTTTAGATGAACCATATAAAGTAGGGAAATCTAATTGGTCTTCAGTAGCACCTAAGTTGAACATCAAGTCAAATACTTGCTCGTGTACTTCGTCAGGGCGACAGTTTTCTTTATCTACTTTATTGATGATTACGATAGGTTTTAAACCTAAGTCGATAGCTTTACCTAATACAAAACGAGTTTGAGGCATTGGTCCTTCAAAAGCATCCACCAAAAGGCAAACACCATCAGCCAATTTCAATACTCTTTCTACTTCACCTCCAAAGTCAGAGTGACCCGGAGTATCAATAATATTAATTTTTACGCCTTTGTAGCGAACAGATACGTTTTTAGAAACGATAGTGATACCACGTTCACGCTCCAAATCGTTGTTGTCAAGAATTAAATCTCCAAACTCTTGGTTATCACGAAATAACTTTGAAGCATGGATGATTTTATCAACAAGGGTAGTTTTACCGTGGTCAACGTGAGCAATGATGGCAATGTTACGAATACTTTGCATGATTTCAATTTGAAAATTTGAAACGGGCTCGCCCGTGCGATGAATTAATTTGAAAATGAAATTGTAAGAATTATACTCTTCAAACTATCTGATTTCCAAATTTACATTTAAGGGTGCAAAGGTAATGATATTATCTTAGAAAAATGCTATTAGCTTGAAAAAATAACAAAGAAATAAATTGAAGCGCCAGATTTGTCATAAAAGAGTTAAATGATTGTAAATCAATGGCTAGAACTAGATTTGGAAATATTAATTTGAAGGATTTAATATAAATTATAAAAGAAAAAATAGCAATAATACAATTTACCAAAATACGTGCTTTAGTTAAGTCCTATTTAATATTCAGGGGCACTTTCAGTTCTATTAATGTTCCTTTAGATGGTTGTGTCAAGATTTGTAGACTCCCGTTCATGGCAAGGGCTCTTTCTTTCATATTATTTAACCCATTTCCCTGTTTGATATTTACTTCTTCAAAGCCAATTCCATTGTCTTTTACAATCACAGTAAAATATTCTTCGTTAAAATAAATAGCAATTTCAACATGAGTAGCCTGTGCATATTTGACACTATTATTAACGGCTTCCTTAAAAACAAGGTATATATTATATTGCTTTAAAGGAGAAAACTGAATCATACTTAAGTCTGCTACATTAAAACTATAATCAACATTTTTGGGCTCTAACATTTCAGCCGTGAACTCTTTCATTTTTACGATTACACTATCCAGACTTTCCTCTGTTTGTTTTGTCGTCCAGACAATATCACTTAGCGAGCGTTGTACTTTTTGGGAGCTCTCACTAATTCTATGAACCAAATCTTTTACAGAACTAGGATTTCTATCAATTTGATTTTCAACAACCTGACTCAAGATTCCAATACTACTTAAGGTAGAACCAATGTCATCGTGCAAATCACGTGCTATTCTATTTCTCATTTGATCATTGGCTTTCAATTGGGTAATTACCTCCGCCTGAAATTGTTCTTTTTCCTTTCTGTCTTTGTTGATTCTATAGGCCAAAGCAAACGATAGAAGCACTACTTCTAGCGCCGACCCTACCTGTAGGGCATTTCTTGTAAAGTTATCGCTAGGCAAAATATTTGAAAGCTGCATGATAAATATCAAAGCACTTATTAACATAATAGACCATGCACTTAAAAAGAAGAGTGCTTCTTCTGAGCCCTTCATCCATACGTAGGTGGCAATTACCAACACATAAATCACTGCTAAAAAAGCAATTGAATTTAATAATATAATACTAGTAGTACCTAAACCCAACCAATGCCCAACTAGAAAGAGTAAAATGAGTATGATTAAAACACGAGAAATTTTGTTGGAAATGGGTAAATAACGCTGCACATTCAGAAAACTATTCGCAAATAATAGACTGAATATGATACCCATTGAAATAAAAATGGGTGTAAAACGATTAAACCAAACAGCATTTGGCCATATAAATTCATGTGAAATCCCTTTGTTATACGCAAAAAAACACGCAAATGAGGAAACGTAAATAACATAATAGAGGTAAACCTTGGTACGAACTGTACAAAAAATAAAGAAATTGAAGATTGCCATTACTATCATAATGCCCAAGTAAATCCCTTGCATTAAATCTTTAGGGTGATTATCTTCAAAATAGACTTTGAGCGGAGCAACCCGCATTGGGAATAATAAAGGCAAGGATGTCTGGAAACGTATATAATAAGTACAGGTTTCGCCAGCAGGGAGGTTTAAATCAAATAAATAGAAGTTGGTTTTTAAATCTCTCTCTGCAACAGGCACATAAGTTCCCGATTTTTTCAAGGTTACTTTTTTGTGGGAGTCTATTTTATAAAAAATAATACTATCAATAGTTGCCTCGGCTATCTCTAAAAATAGGTTTTGTGATGTTTTATTATGCAAAGTTACCCTTGCCCAAATGACTGAAGAAGTAATTCCAAAATTGGGATTTGTTTGTAAACTCCGAGTAAAATATGCATCAATATCACGTCGCTTACTTACGTCATCAAAAGTCAATGACGCAGTCTTATCTTCAAAGATTTCAATTTCTCTACCAATGATTCGGGCCTCGTTAGGGTTATCAATAACGACCTGACGTTGAGAAAATGCTTCAAAGAAAAACAGCTGTATAAATAAGAAGATTAGACAGAAACCTTTTACCTCTTTCATAATAATAGTTGTGCCAGCTTTCACCAATGTGTGTAGTAAAAGAAAGCAATGAATGTTTTTCAATAAACCCAAGGTTTTATGAATACCTTGTTTATTGACGTTATTAACTTACAAAAAACCTGTGCCTAATCTAGTCTCTTTTGGTATTTTCTCAATACAAAATATGTTAACGGTACAAAAAATGAAAAAAACTTCAAATATGCTTTCCCTAAATATATATCAGGCTCTACTTCTACTAGATAATCACGGAGTAATCTTACAGGTGAAAATCTCGCATTTGCTTGATGATGACCATAATTAATCAGCAGTGTTTTGGATGACCCATCTTCCGAAACATGATAATATCCATCGGTATTATTTGTCATTAAAGCTTTAAGGTGTGGTTCATCAAGTCCGTTTTGCTGAGCTTTTAAATTATAGCCAATGATGGCGTCTCCTTCAACATGTGTGGTAAATACTTTGAAGAATTTTCTAATACCCAAAACCTTTGTTAATACACCAATATTAACTCCCATAAATTCCCAGCCAACCAAATCGGAAGTTATGGGCTGTTTGCCTTTTTCAAAAATAGTTTTTAATTGATTTTGACTAAGAAAGTAATACTTTCTGTAGATGTTTTCCATGTTAAATGTAGGTTTTGGAGATATATGACAATTTAGAGATACATTAGAGGTAATCTAATAACTCAAAATTACAAATATTATGATATTTCTGAGCAAAAAACGTATAATACAACAAACATGAGTCATCCCGAATTTTGGGCAAAATTTGTCCACAAGATATTGTGAATGGCTATTCTTATTCTGTAA
>NZ_JBWKYN010000241.1:0-7013 GCF_059423785.1 Arcicella sp. GW458-12-2-14-TSB2
ATGTTAAAATTAGTTAATTTTTTCAATAAACAAGCTAGTTAGTGAAAAATTTTCTCCATCGAATAATCCAATGTCTGATAATTTAATATTGGGTATCACTAAAAGTGCCATAAACGATAGACTCATAAAGGGTGAATTCAATGTACATCCTAAATCTTTTGCAAATTTGTCAATCGCAGAATATTCTTTGGCAACTAAATAACCATCTTCCCCTGTCATAATGCCCGCTATCGGCAATTTAAGTAACATTTTGGTCTTATTTTCGCTAATTGCAGCTACTCCCCCCTGTGCTTCAATAATCATATTTACTACTGTTACAATCGACTCGTCGTCTACTCCTACTACTATAATATTATGAGAGTCATGAGCCACAGAAGATCCTATTGCACCTTGTTTTAATCCAAAATTTTTAATAAATCCAATGGCTGGAGGAGCATCATGATAACGATTAACAACTGTAATTTTTAAAATATCATTTGTTAAATCTGACACAACCATATCGTCTTTGACCATAGCTGGGTATTCAGACTTCAAAGTAATCAATTGTCCATCCAATGCTTCTATTACTTTAATAGTTTTCGTTTTAGCCTTTACTTGAAATTGTTCAATTGTTTTAAAGTTGCAATCAAAGTGATTTACAATATTACTGGGTAAATTAGGAATCTTTGAAAAACCATTTTCTGCAACAATTTCTCCAGAAATGTACGTTGCTAGTACGTTAAAACTCTCTAGGTTTTCTACTACCACAAAATCGGCATTATCGCCTTCTTGTAATAAGCCCACTGGTAAATTATAATGTTTTACAGGATTCACACAAGCCACCTGCAAAATTTCAAACAATAATGAGGGGAATTTCTCCAAGGCCCTTAACACAAGTAAATTAATATGTCCCTCCACTAAATTATCAGGATGTTTATCATCCGAACAAAACATTAGTTCATTATAATACTCGGGCAGTAGTTCTATTAAGGCATCAAAGTTTTTTGCTGCAGAGCCTTCTCTTATTAGTATTTTCATACCATATTTTAGCTTGTCTAAGGCTTCATCTGCCGTAAAGCACTCATGGTCTGTCTGGCAACCAGCTTCAGTGTATATCTTGGCAGCCTCGCCCCTCAAACCTGGTGCATGCCCATCTACTGGCTTATGATAGGCTTTTGCTAATGCAATTTTAGCTAGCATATCTGCATCTCCATTCAATACCCCTGGGAAGTTCATTACTTCTGCTAAATACCCTATTTCTTCATATTGTTGAAAGAGTTCTTCTATGTCGGCTGGTGTGATGGTTGCCCCTGCTGTTTCAAAAACCGTTGCAGGCACACAAGATGGTGCACCAAAGCAAAATTTGAAGGGCGTTTGTCTTGCATTGTGAATCATGTATTCTACGCCAGCTTTACCCAATACGTTGCCAATTTCATGTGGGTCTGAAACAGTTGAAACTGTTCCATGAACTACTGCCAATCGGGCAAATTGTACGGGTGTAAGCATCGAACTTTCTACATGAACATGGGCATCTACAAAACCAGGCAAAATATATGGAGCATTATCATCTATGTTCTCTGCTAGTATTTCTATTTTATTAATGTTGCCATTTTGCACTTCGATACTTCCATATTTTATCGTTTTATCAAAAATGTTGATGATATTTCCTTTTACTTGCATGATTTATATTTTTTTGAAAGTCAATTGTTTAACCTAAAATGAATTTTATTCGAAATTTTAATCTATATATTTAAACATTCAGAAGCCATCTGTACTGCCCATTTAAGTATCTTTGTTTATATTTAAATGTTGTTCTATTGAATTTTTCTAGCGAATAAAGCTATTTATATTATCATTTTATTGTTTTATCCTCAAAATTATCTTTCAATGAAAAAAGTTATTATTGCTCTTGATGGGCATTCGAGCTGTGGAAAAAGTACCACTGCAAAGCGAGTTGCTGCTAAATTAGGGTATGCTTTTATTGATACAGGGGCGATGTACCGTGCAGTTAGTCTTTATTTTCATGAAAATCATGTTACGTTAACTAATCCAAAAGAAGTAGAAAAGGCACTTGCTGATATTCATATTAGTTTTCAATTTAATGAACATAGAGGTGCAAGTGATGTTTATCTGAATGGTTTGAATGTTGAGGAGGAAATCAGGAAAATGTATATTTCTGAAATGGTATCAGAAACCAGTGCGATTACTTTAGTAAGAAAAGCAATGGTGGCTCAACAACAACAAATGGCTAAGCATCGTGGTGTAGTAATGGATGGAAGAGACATTGGCACTAAAGTCTTCCCTGATGCTGAAGTAAAAGTATTCATGACAGCCGACCCTGTAATTCGTGCGGAAAGAAGACAAAAAGAATTGCTTGATAAAGGAGAATTGGTTGATTTGGATGAAATCATTGATAATTTAAAGAAAAGAGATATTCTGGATTCTACCCGTGCCGAAGGGCCATTGGTGCAAGCTGAAGATGCTGTGTTGATGGATACTTCTTTTATGACATTGGAAGAACAAGTGAATTTTGTATTACAATTACACCAAAACGTATTAGAAAGGCTTTAAGTTAGTTGCCCGTTCAATACTATTATATCTTATGAGTAAAGAATCCGCTGAAACAGATTTTATAATTGTTGGACAAGGTCTGGCAGGCTCTTTATTAGCTTACTTACTTCTTCAAAGAGGGAAAAAAGTGCAAATTTTTGATGCACCCGAAATTCCTTCTTCGTCAAGGGTGGCCGCTGGTATTTTCAACCCTGTTACTGGTAGAAAATTAGTTAAAACTTGGATGGCGGATGAATTATTCCCATTTCTTGAACAATTTTATCTTGAATTAGAAGATGTCTTACAAGTAAAGTTTTTTCATCAGGTGCCTATTTATCGCCCATTTCCTAATGAAGAGGTACAAGAATATTTTAAGAGTGATAAAGTACCCGAAGATTTCGCTGATTTTGCTACTATTGAATTTGAAAACATCGCCTACCAAGACCTTGTCAATAGTCAGTTAGGAGGAGTAACTACCAAACAATCTGGCTGGGTAGATTTAAAAATATTATTAGATGCATTCAGAGATTTTTTCTTGCAAAAGGATATCCTTTTGCAAGAAAATTTTAATCCTGAAAATGCTTTATCCAATAATTATAAAACTATTTTTTGTGAAGGTTTTCAAGCCAGATTAAATCCTTATTTTAGTTATCTCCCTTTTAATCCTGTAAAAGGCGAAGTGTTAGAAGTAACCATTGAAGATATAACATTAGATAACATTATTAATCAAGGGGCTTTTGTGGTTCCTTTATCACAAAATACGTTCAGGCTCGGAGCAACTTATAGCTGGCACGAGCTTGATTTTATACCAACACATCAAGGTAAAGAAGATTTGTTAATGAAGTATCATAAACTAATGAAGCCAAATTTAGAAGTAATCGGTCATTTGGCGGGTGTACGTCCTGCTACTAAAGACCGTCGCCCATTCATAGGAATCCATCCAGATTTTCCACAAATAGGGATTTTCAATGGTTTAGGCTCAAAAGGGGTATCACTTGCCCCCTATTTTGCTACCCAGTTTACAGAATTTTTACTCTTTGGAAAAGAACTTTCTCCAGAAGTCAATATAAATCGTTTTACTTCGTTATATTTAAGAGCTGGGAATTCGTGATTGCTTATTCGTTGTTTATTAGGGAATTGGCTTAAAATGCATTTCCCTCTTTCATATAGCAGTGGTTAATATACGAAGAAACGCCCTTTAACTTCGTCCTAAAACAATGAGAAAACTATTACCAATAATATTTATTCTGACTACTTTTTGTTCATTAGCTCAGAATTTTTTACCTACACAAGAACCTTTCGGTAAAAACCGTATTCAATACCGTCCGTTCAAATGGAAGGTACTGGCTTCGCAAAATTTTGAAATTTATTTTTACGAAGGGGGGCAGCAGACCGCTACTTTGGCCGTTCAATTGGCTGAATCAGAATTCGATAGAATTACTGAAATTCTAGGCTATTCGCCATTTACAAAAACAAAGATTTTTGTGTATAATGCCACACAAGACCTCAATCAAAGCAATGTGGGGCTAAACCTTTCAAGCGAAAGAGAGATTCGTGAGGAAAATTTGGCAAAATCGAGAATCGAAATCGCGTATTCTGGAAATGCCGAGAGCTTCAAAAAGCATATTACCAAAGAAGTAGCCCATGTTTTTGTCCATGATATGCTATATGGTGGAAGTATCAAAGAATCTTTACAAAACTCTTTGTTGCTAAGTGTGCCTGAATGGTATATGAGTGGCATTACAGCCTATATTTCTGAAGGATGGAATACCGAAGTAGACACTTATATGCGTGATGCTATCAACAATAAATATTTAAAAAGACCCAACTTAGCGAGTGGCAGAGAGGCTGAACTAGTAGGACAGTCTATCTGGACTTATATTGCTGAAAAATATGGAAAGGACAATATTGCCAATATTCTGAACTTAACCAGAATCATTAGGAATGAACAAACATCGATTTCTAGTACTATTGGTGTTCCTTTTTCTAGATTTTTGAAAGATTGGCGTGAATATTATTCAGTGATGAATGATGCTATCAATAATAGTAACTATCAGGCGCTGAAATACGATTTAAAAATAGACGAAAGCAAATTCAATAGTTTTGATAAAATCAGCAAGTTCAAGATAAGCCCAGACGGCGCTTTTATTGCTTATTCAAGAAATGAGCTGGGCAAATCGAGTATAGAAATACTGGATGTAAAAACTAAAAAGAAAGCCTTGTTGCTTACGGCGGGCTATAAAACACTTAAGCAGTCTGTAGATTATAATACACCTTTGCTTTCATGGACAAAAGGTGGGTCGTTGGCTGTTATTTATGAGAACCAAGGAGATGTAGTACTAAGTGTATTTACCGATATTACAGAGAAAGATTTGACAGGTAAGTTTTTTACCAGAAAAGTATTGAGTGATTTTGACCAAGTTCAAGATTTTGATATTTCTGATAATGGTAGCACTGTAGTACTTAGTGCCATCAGTAAAGGACAAAACGATTTGTTTCTTTATGACATTCCGAGAGGGAAAGTACAGCAATTAACAAATGACTTGTATGATGATTTAAGTCCACAATTTGTAGGCAATGCTGGTAAAATTATTTTTACCTCAAACCGATTGAAAGATTCTTTAGATATTGATAAGGGAACCTATAAGCAAGTAAATAATCATTTCAACTTATTTTTACACGAAGGCAAGCCAAAGCAAGAAACGGTAAAGCGTTTGGTTGATTCACTAGGAACGATTACCAGACCTATCGTATCAGACGGAAGTACGGTGTATTTCTTAAGTGATGAGCGTGGTATCAAAAATATTTATCGTTTAACTGCTGGAGATTCTACCGTAACGCAAGTAAGTAATTTTAGAAATAACATTGAAGATTTCGACTATACAGCAAGTACTAATAGCTTGATATACAAATTTTTAGAAAAAAATCAGGATATTATCGCCTATCAGGCACAAGCTGACTTTAGTCCTAAAACTAATGTTCCATACACGCTTAGAAATGTAAGGCTTTATGGCATCAATCAGGCGGCTTATAATCCTGTAAAACCCGCTACGCCATCATCAACACCTACTACTGAAACAGCAAATACTGCTGTTAAAACGCCGAAATTAATACTTGATAAAGGAGAAATAGATACAAACGATTATACGTTTGATATTACTTCTGTTCCAAAAAATTCAGGACAAAATAGTACTGAGGCACCGAAAAATGATAAAAGAAATAAGGTAGAGAAAATCATTTTAGCGAAACAAAATCGTAAAGAAAATATTAAAATAAAGGCTCCGACAGATTATAACAACCCTTTTGTTGTTAATAATACCGACCTTGACTTTATGGTTGACCCGCTTCCGCAAAGAGGCTTTGGGCTGAAAGGAACCATCAATATGAATGACTTGCTTGAAAACCATCATCTTCAAGGAGGGATATTTATTACGCCAAATTTGAAAAACTCTGATTTATGGGGTGAATATTCGTATTTAGCGAATAGAATAGATTATAGTGTAAGATTTGACCGTCGTTCAATTTCAGAAGAAACATCAACGACTATCAATAAATATCATTTTAATAGAATTTCAGTAGCAGCTTCCTATCCTATTAATACTAATACCCGCATTACGGCAACGCCTTCATTTACCACAAACAGGTTTTTGAATTTGGCAGATTTGACGACTCCCGATGGTTTCTCTTCTTATTTAGGCGGTAAAATTGAACTTGTTTACGACAATACCATCAGTCACGGCGTAAATATGTTGGAAGGAACTAGGTTTAGAGCCCGAATTGAACATTATACTGGTCTAGCCAATTCTATGGATGGGTATAATAGAATCTATCTCGATTTACGTCATTATGTAAAACTAGGGAAAGGCACTATTATCGCTGCAAGATTGTCGGGAGGACATTCTTTCGGAAATTCTCCGAAACAAACTGTAATGGGAGGTATGGATAACTGGCTTGGTATTCAGTATCAAGATAGAAGTGGTGATACTAAAAATCCTTTTAATCCTTTAACTGCCAATACAAAAGAGCCACAAATCGATAATAAAGATATATTTTTATTAGACTACGCTACTTCATTGCGTGGCTTTAACATCAACAAGTTATCAGGAACAAGTCACTTATTATTTAATTTTGAGGTAAGATTACCTATTGCTAAATATTTATACAGTGGACCGATTTATAATAATTTCTTCAAAAATCTTCAGTTAACTGGCTTCACTGATGTGGGTTCTGCTTGGACAGGTGCTAGTCCATTCTCTAGAAGAAATGGTTTTAATACCATCGTAAAAGGGCCTTCTACTAACCCATTTCAAGCAACAGTAACGGATTTTCGTAATCCATTCTTGGTTGGCTATGGTGTAGGTGCAAGAACTACCATACTAGGATATTTTGTAAAGTATGACTTGGGCTGGGGGCTAGACAATAAAGAGATACAAAGTCCAATTTCTTATATAACTTTGGGATATGATTTTTAAAATATCCTAAAG